>JBIKZP010000399.1:0-3155 GCA_044354655.1 Rhodoferax sp.
GCCCGCCTGTGACGACTTGATGGCAGGCTGGTGGCAATTGAATGACAGCCCGTTGCAGGTGCTTTGAAGACGGTGCGTTTTGTTTGATAAATTGCAAAAAAATGCCAGGGTTTAAGCAAATATTTCGATATTTCAAGTATTATTGAAATATGAGTAATTCAACGACCTTGATGCAAGAAAGCACCGCCGTCAAAGCGCTTGCAGCCCTGGCCCAGACCCAGCGACTGCGCGCCTTTAGAGCCTTGGTGGTGGCTGGTCCCAGCGGTTTGACGCCGGGTGTCATGGCCGAGCAATTTGGCAGCGCACCCAGCGCCCTGTCCTTTCACCTGAAAGAGCTGATGAACGCCGGGCTGGCCACTTGCGAACCGCGTGGGCGCCATTTGATATACCGCGCCAACTTTTCCCAAATGGCAGATTTACTGAGCTACCTCACCTTGCACTGCTGCCAGGGCGAGGACTGTTGCCTGACCGATGAAACCTCAGCTTCAGGGGCCTTGCCATGTTGATGGCTGAGAACCTTAATCATGGCTGTCTTTGCCACACGCTCGATGCGCAGCAGTTGCATGATCAGATCACCCAACATGCGCCAGTGGCCGGGCTGGCAGACCAACTGGTGCAGACGCATCCACACTTGTTTTCACCCACGGTCGTCTTCATTTCCCACCCCACACATGATGCCATCTGTAAAACGATTGCAGCCATTGAGCGCATCGCCGCCCTGCCCGCTTACCAGGCACAGGCTTTGGCGCACGCTCCGGAAATGGCCCGCAAGGCCTGGGGACCGCGTGGTGTTTTCATGGGTTACGACTTTCATGTCACAGCGCAAGGCCCGCAGTTAATCGAGATCAACACCAATGCCGGTGGCGCCCTGCTGAATGCCCTGCTGGCTAACGCACAAAAAGCCTGTTGCGAACCACTGAACCAGGTCTTCACCCGGCCCGAAGATCAGGAAACATATGAGCAAGTGTTTTTTGCCATGTTTTTGCAAGAGTGGAGAAGTCAGCGCAAAGAGCAAACTTTGCGCACGGTGGTGGTGGTTGACGATGACCCAAAGTCGCAATACCTGGCACCTGAATTTGAAATGTTTCGCCACTTTTTTTTGCTGCACGGCATACAGGCTGAAGTAGCTGACCCGAAAGCTCTGGAGTGGCGCGATGGACAACTCTGGCTTGGCGACATGACTGTGGACTTGGTCTACAACCGGTTGACTGATTTTTACCTGACCGAGCCTGCACACCTTGCCCTGCTGGAGGCTTACCAGGCCGGCGCTGCTGTCTTTACGCCGCACCCCCATGCGCATGCCTTGCTGGCGGACAAGCGCCACCTGATCACTCTGGGCAACCAGGAGGCACTGGCAGCCCTGGGCGTTAGCGCGCAAGACCAACAGGTCTTGGCCCGGACCGTGCCCGCTGCCTGCCGGGTAAGCACGGAAAACGCGGTCATGCTGTGGGCGCAACGGCGTCAATATTTTTTCAAGCCCGTCGCAGGTTTTGGCTCCAAGGCGGTGTACCGCGGCGACAAGTTAACCCAACGCGTCTGGCAGGAGATTCTGGCGGGCGACTATATCGCCCAGACCACCGTGGCCCCAGGCCATCGCCTGGTGATGGTGGACGGTGTAGCCACTGACCTGAAGTATGACCTGCGGGCCTACACCTACAACGCCCACGTGCAATTGGTGGCGGCGCGAATCTACCAGGGTCAGACCACTAACTTTCGAACACCCGGCGGCGGCTTCTCGCCCGTGATCGTGCTGCCTGAAATTAACCCCATGACCCGCTTGATCGCCAATCTGCCGGCCTCGCTGGGGTTCTCCTCAAACAAACCCTCTACACACAACGCCAAGCAAGGGCTCAAACCATGACGCAACACACCATCAACGTTCTTTTTCTATGCACCCACAACTCTGCCCGCAGCATTCTGGCCGAAGCGGTGTTGAATCGCATCGGGGGTAAGCGCTTTCGCGCCTTTTCTGCAGGCAGTCAGCCACGCGATCTGCAGCAGCCCAACCCACTTGCTATTGCCACCCTGAAAAATGCAGGCATCAACACCACGGGGCTACGCAGCAAAAGCTGGGATGAATTTGCCACCCCCGATGCACCGCACATGGACCTGGTGATCACCGTGTGCGACAACGCCGCCGGCGAGGTTTGCCCCTATTGGCCAGGACAACCCGCCACCGCGCACTGGGGCTACGCCGATCCGTCCGAGGGCAGCGGCAGCGAAGCGCAAAAACTTGAAGCCTGCCGCCTGACCTTGCACGCCCTTCACCGTCGGCTAGAGCTTCTTGTGAATCTGCCCGATACCAGCTTGACTCGACTCACTTTGGCCAAAACGGCCAAAGATTTGTCCAGCAAATAACCCGCTGTCAACTTCAATAAAAACGCTTATGACAGCCTCCATTCGCCACGCCACACCTGCCCCCATGACCGTTTTCGAACGCTACCTCACGGTTTGGGTTCTACTTTGCATAGGGGTTGGCATTGCCGCCGGGCAAGGGTTTCCCACCCTGTTTCAAACCATCGCCAGCCTTGAGGTGGCCCGGGTCAATCTGCCGGTGGGCGTGTTGATCTGGGTCATGATCATCCCCATGCTGGTCAAGGTCGACTTCCATGCCCTGAAAGAAGTGCGGCACCACGTGCGTGGTATTGGCGTCACGCTGTTTGTAAACTGGTTAGTTAAGCCCTTCTCCATGGCCTTGTTGGGTTGGTTTTTTATTCGCTATTTGTTTGCCCCTTTGCTGCCTGCCGACCAGCTTGACAGCTACATGGCGGGTCTGATTTTGCTGGCCGCTGCGCCATGTACGGCCATGGTGTTTGTCTGGAGTCGCCTCACCCACGGCGACCCCCTATTTACCCTGTCTCAAGTAGCGCTGAATGACGGCATCATGGTGGTGGCTTTTGCGCCTTTGGTAGCTTTTCTTCTAGGCCTCTCCAGCATCATCGTGCCCTGGGACACACTGCTGACTTCCGTGGTGCTCTACATTGTGGTGCCGGTCATCCTGGCGCAGCTTTGGCGCCGCACCTTGCTCGCCCAGGGCCAGGCCAGTTTTGATGCCACTATGGCTCGGCTAGGCCCATGGTCCATCGTGGCCTTACTGGCTACGCTGGTATTGCTGTTTGCATTTCAGGGTGAGGCCATTTTGAAGCAGCCGCTGG
>JBIKZP010000049.1:0-9634 GCA_044354655.1 Rhodoferax sp.
ATACTGCTTACCGTCAATCAGCTCCTGACCCAGCGCGGCCTGCTGCTCAAAGTCGGTACCGCCGTCGATGCCACCCTGATACCGGCACCCAGCTCCACCAAGAACAAGGACAAAGCCCGTGACCCTGACATGCACTCCAGTAAAAAGGGCAACCAGTGGTACTTTGGTATGAAGGCTCACATTGGCGTGGATGCTGATTCAGGATTGGTGCATACCGTGCGCGGCACCTCTGGACATGTGAGCGACATCAGCGAGGGCAACACTTTGCTGCACGGCCAAGAGAGCATCGCCTTTGGCGATGCAGGCTACCAAGGCATTGAGAAACGCCCGGATGCCAACAGCAACGTGAACTGGCAAATCGCCATGGGGCCAAGTAAACGCAAAGCCTTGGACAAAGAAAATGCGGCCGATGCATTGATTGACCAGGCAGAGAAAATCAAGGCTGGCATTCGGGCCAAAGTGGAACACCCGTTTCGAGTCATCAAACGCCAGTTTGGATTCATCAAGGTGCGCTACAAGGGCTTAAAGAAAAACACCGCGCAACTCATCACGCTGTTTGCGTTATCGAACCTGTGGATGGTGCGCACGAAGTTGATGGGAGTCGGGGCATGAGTGCGCCTGAAATCAGGGCAAAGGCCCTGAAGAGGGCGAAAACCGCCCGAGGTGACAGAAAAAAGAATGGATTTCTGGAGCGTAGGCGTGAAATCCCAGCATTTGAAAATTAACGGGCGGCTACTTCATTGTGAAGTGAGTTGTTCAGACCATCCCTAGCCCAGGAGGCTGCGTTATGAGCCCGCTGGATCAGGGCATAGGCGCTGCTGTCGTATGTGCGCACGGCAGCCGGGCGGAGCTGATCTGCAAAAAAATTGCGGACGAGATTGTGCTGGGGCGTTTCAAGCCGGGCGAAAGGCTTGATGAAACCCTGCTGGCGGGGCTTTATAAAGTGTCTCGCACGCCCGTGCGGGAGGCCCTGAAGCAGTTGGCCACCCAAGGCCTGGTGGTGTGTCGGCCCAACCGCGGGGCATTTGTGGCGGAGATGTCGCCCGAGCAACTTGACCACATGTTTGAAGCCATTGGGGAGTTGGAGGCGGCTTGTGCCCGCAGTGCATCGACCCGTATGAACGCTGATGCGCAGCAACAACTCTCAAGTTTGCACGACGAGTCGCGCCTGGCGATGCAGTCAGGCGACTTTGAACGCTATGACCGGCTGAACCAGGATTTGCATAACGTCATCATCCAGAACTGTGGCAACCCGACTCTGATTCAGATGGTGCAAGGACTTCGCCACCGCGTGGCGCCATTTCGGCGCTCACAGTTCAGGCATGTTGAACGCATAAAGGCCTCTTTTGACGAGCACACCCGGCTCATTGAGGCCTTGTTGACCCGTGACGCTGACAGCGCCCAACACGAAGCGCGCGCCCACCTGTTGTCCGCCCGAAGCGCCACTGCGCGCATGGCCCAAAGTGGCGCAGCCGCTAGTTTGTCAGCAGGCAGTAGCACGCACCGAACCAGCTAACCCCAAAAAAATTCTATGAAAGCTTTCGCATGACTTGGTCCATCATTGCCCGCGATACCACCGGCGCGTTTGGCGTCGCAGTAGCCAGCAAGTTCTTTGCCGTTGGCGCCCTGTGCCCGCATGCCCGCAGCGGTGTGGGAGCGCTGGCCACACAAGCCTTGCTCAACCCCTTGTATGTCAACCCTGCTTTCGCCCAAATGGCGCACAGTGTGGACCCAGCCCACATCATTGCCAGTCTGACCGCCGCCGATGAGGGGCGTGAACACCGTCAGTTGCACATGATTGATGCCCATAATCGCTCAGCGGCCTTCACGGGCTCGGCCTGCATTGACTGGTGTGGACACATGGCGGGTGACGGATTTTCTGTGGCGGGCAACATGTTGGCCGGGCCACAGGTCATATCCGCAACGGCCGAAGCCTACCTGGCGCATGCCTCCAAGCCATTCGGTGAACGACTCCTGCGCGCCATGGCCGCCGGAGAAGCGGCGGGTGGCGACAAGCGCGGCAAGCAAGCGGCGGCTTTACTGGTTTTCACCACAGAAGACTATTGCGCACTGGACTTGCGGGTGGACGACCACGCGGAGCCCCTGGTGGAACTTGAGCGCCTGTACCAAAAAAGTCTGGAGCGTTACCAGCCTTTCACCGCTTGCCTAGCGTCGGTCCAGCGCCCGGCAGGGCTGACAGACCGCACCCAGATTGAGGCGCATGTTCAGCAGTTTCACGCACATCCCGGTGGGGCGCGTCTGTGAGCGACTTGTTGCAGGTTAAAGACCTTCGTACCAGCTTCAGGCTCGAAGGAGGCGGTGAGTTTTCACCCGTCGATGGCGTGAGTTTTTCAGTCAAAGCCGGCCAGACGCTAGGCATCGTGGGCGAGTCTGGCTGCGGCAAAAGTGTGACCTCGCTGTCTATCATGGGCTTGCTGCCCAAAGGACAGGGACGTGTTTCAGCGGGGTCTATTCATTTTGAAGGACGCGACCTTGCGGCCCTCTCGGCGCAGGACATGCGCGCCCTGCGCGGCAACCGCATGGCCATGATTTTTCAAGAACCCATGACCTCGCTCAACCCGGCCTTTACGGTGGGCGACCAGTTGATTGAATCCATTCGTTGCCACCGCAATATCAGCGCCTCAGATGCCAGGGCGCACGCAATTGAAATGCTGCGCCGCGTGCGCATTCCGTCCCCCGAGCAGCGCATTGACGAATACCCGCACAAGCTCTCAGGTGGCATGCGCCAGCGCGTCATGATCGCCATGGCCCTGTCGTGTGAGCCCAAGCTGCTGATTGCAGACGAGCCCACCACCGCCTTGGATGTGACCATTCAGGCCCAGGTGCTGGACCTCATGCGCACACTGCGCGAAGAGACCGGCACCGCCATTATTCTCATCACCCATGACCTGGGGGTGATCGCCGAACTCGCGGACGAAGTGGTGGTCATGTACTCGGGCCGCGTGGTGGAACGTGCCACTGTCGGCGACTTGTTTGCCGACCCACAGCACCCTTACACGATCGGTTTGCTAGGCTCCATTCCCAAGTTGCACCTGGAACAAACCCGGCTCAATGCTATTGAAGGCCAGGTGCCCACCCCGATGACAGAGGTGACCGGTTGCCGCTTTGCGCCGCGTTGCCCGTTTGCCCTCGCCCGCTGCCGCGAAGAGGCTCCACCGCTTGCCGACCTGGGGAACGGCCACGAGGCCGCCTGCTGGCGTGCGCCACTGCAGGCCGACGCCTCCTGGGGCACCGCATCCACCGAAGAGGTGACAGCATGAGCGCTTTGCTGAGGGTTGAGAACCTGGTGAAACATTTCCCGATTCAAAAGGGCTTATTCAGTCGTGAGCAGTCCGTGGTCCACGCCGTGGACGGCCTGAGCTTTGAAATCAACGCGGGCGACACCATGGCCTTGGTCGGCGAGTCCGGCTGCGGCAAATCCACCGTCGGTCGCCTGGTTTTGCGCTTGCTGGAGGCTACGTCAGGCAAGGTGTGGTTTGACGGCGAGGACCTGATGACTTTGCCGCCCGCGCGCATGCGTGCCACGCGTCGGCATTTGCAAATGATTTTTCAGGATCCCTATTCCTCGCTCAACCCCCGCATGACGGTGGAGCAAACGCTGGTGGAACCCCTGGCGCTGCACGGTCTGGCTACCGGCCGCCACCAAGCGCGGGCGGCCGAACTGCTGGACCTGGTGGGTTTGCCGGCGCAATATTTACAGCGCTATCCCCATGAATTTTCGGGTGGCCAGCGCCAGCGCATCGGCATTGCGCGCGCTTTGGCCGTGGAGCCCCGGCTGATCGTCTGTGACGAGGCCGTGTCTGCGCTGGACGTCTCCATTCAGGCGCAGGTCATCAACCTGCTGCAGGACTTGCAGCAGCGTCTGGGACTGGCTTATGTATTCATCGCCCACGACTTGGCAGTGGTCAAGCACATTGCCTCGCATGTAGCGGTTATGTACCTGGGGCAAATCGTGGAATACGCCGACAAGCGCACCATGTTTGCCACACCTCGCCACCCCTACACGCAAGCCTTGCTCTCGGCCATTCCATTGCCGCAACCGGGTCTCAAGCGCGAGCGCGTTTTGCTGCAAGGTGATGTGCCCAACCCGATCAACCCACCGTCCGGCTGCCGCTTTCGCACCCGCTGCCCGCATGCGCAAGATCGCTGTGCCCAAGAGGTGCCAGCACTGCGTGTCTTGCAAGGGCATGCCGTAGCCTGCCACTTCTGGGAAAAAATTCGACCGCCCGCGGTGATCGCGGGCGCTGAAGTCGTGAATGCTCGCTTGCTGCGCTTGCAGCAGGCGTTCAGTGCCCAGGCAGTTGCCTGAGGCATGGATCTTTTTTATTAACTCCAAAGGAAAATTGCATGAAGAAAAAATTCCTCCTGGCACTGGCGCTTACAGCGGCCACCTGTGCCGTGCAAGCGCAAACTTTGCGCATCGGTCTGGCTGAAGACCCGGACATGCTGGACCCCACGCTGGCGCGCAGCTTTGTGGGGCGCATTGTTTTTTCATCACTCTGCGACAAGCTGTTTGATATTGACGAAAAGCTCAACACGGTGCCGCAACTTGCCACGTCTTACCAATGGTCTGCCGACAACAAGACGTTGACCCTGAAGCTGCGCAGTGGCGTTACCTTTCACGATGGTGAAAAATTTGACGCGGCTGCGGTTAAGTTCAATATTGAACGCCACAAGACCATGCCTGGCTCTAACCGTCGCGGCGAACTTGCACCCGTTACTTCTGTAGAGGTCGTAGACGAGTTGACCGCCAAGCTCAACCTGAGCGCCCCCTTTTCGCCCCTGCTCAGCGTGCTGTCCGACCGTGCCGGCATGATGGTCTCGCCCAAGGCCGCACTGGCCAACCCCACCGGCTTTGCTTCCCGCCCGGTGTGCTCGGGCCCGTTCAAGTTCACCGAACGGGTGGCGCAAGACCGTATTGTTCTGGAGCGCTTCCCGAACTACTGGAACAAGGCCGAGATTCATTTCGACAAGGTGGTGTTCCTGCCCATCGTGGACTCGACCGTGCGTCTGGCCAACCTGCGCTCGGGCCAATTGGACTTTATTGAGCGCGTGGCCCCGTCTGATGTAGCGTCCATCAAAGCCGACAAAAAACTGGGCCTCTCGCGCATCACCGAGCTGGGTTACCAGGGCATCACCATCAACACCCGCAATGGCGACCAGGCGCAGAAAAATCCGCTGGGCCGTGACCCCCGGGTGCGTGAAGCGTTTGAGCTGTCGCTGGACCGCGCCGGCATTGTGCAGGTGGCCATGGACGGCGAGGCCGTACCGGGCAACCAGTGGGTGCCGCCGAGCAACAGCTTTTATGCCAAAAACGTGCCCATCCCCAAGCGCGACATTGCCCGCGCCAAAGCCTTGCTCAAGGAAGCTGGCGTGACCAACCCGAGCTTCACGCTCATGACACCCACCACCTCTGACGGCCAGCGTGTGGCGCAGGTGGTGCAGGCCATGGCCAAAGAAGCGGGCTTCGATGTGAAGATTCAGTCCACTGAGTTTGCGACCTCACTGAACCTCGCCGACAAAGGGCAGTTTGATGCTTACGTCTTAGCCTGGAGCGGCCGCACCGACCCAGACGGCAACCTCTTCAGTTTCTACGGTTGCAAGCAGCCCCTGAACTACAGCGGCGAGTGCCGTCCGGCCTGGGACGATCTGCTCAACCGCTCGCGCAACACGCTGGACACCGCCGGGCGAATCAAGGTATTTGCCACGCTGGCTGCCGAGACCGCCAAGGAAGTGCCTGTGGTTTACCTCTACCACCGCAACTGGCTCTGGGCTTACAACAAGAAGCTCACCGGCATGAAGACCATTCCTGACGGACTGGTGCGCGTGCAGGGCTTGAAGATGTAACTGACCAGTTCCGATGCTCAACTACTTTCTCAAGCGCCTGGCGGCTTTGCTGCCCACCGTCTTTTTTGTCACGGTCATCATCTTCGCCTTGCAGCAACTGCTGCCGGGTGACGCGGCCCAGATATTGGCTGGCGAAGACCAAGACCCCCAGGTCATCGCCTACCTGCAAAAGAAGATGCATCTGGACGAACCCTTGCCCGTGCGCTATGCGTACTGGATCGGCGGTGTCTTTCAAGGCGATCTTGGGGAGTCGTTGCGCATTCAACAGCCGGTGCTGGAGCTAATCCAGGAGAAACTCCCGGTGACGCTTCAGCTCGCCTCCATGGCCATGTTGATTGCGCTTTGTATTGGCATCCCTGCAGGCATTGTGTCCGCTGTGGGCAAAGACTCGGCGTGGGACTACCTGGCCAATATCCTAGCCTTGTGGGGCCTGTCCACGCCGAATTTCTGGCTCGGAATTTTGATGATTTTGTTGTTTTCGGTGTCGCTGGGCTGGTTGCCCGCCTCGGGCTATGTCAGCCCGTTTGAAGACCTGCAAGCCAACCTGGCCGCCATGATCATGCCGGCCTTTGTACTGGGCAGCAGCATTGCGGCGGTGCTGATGCGCCACACCCGCAGTGCCATGCTGCAAGTGCTCAATGCCGACTATGTTCGCACTGCCCGAGCCAAGGGGCTCAATGAACGCACCGTGGTGCTCAAGCATGCGTTGCGCAACGCGCTGACCCCCATCATCACGCTCGGCGCGCTGGAGTTTGGAACGCTGCTGTCAGGCGCGGTGCTGACCGAGCAGGTGTTCTCCATTCCAGGGTTTGGGAAGCTGATTGTCGATGCAGTCTTCAACCGTGATTACGCTGTCGTGCAGGGCGTGGTCCTGTTCACATCGAGTGTCTACATTGTGCTCAATCTGATGGCAGATATGGCTTACTTTTTGGTCAACCCGCGCCTTCGAGGCTAGCCCATGACTGCATTGCACTCCCCCCTTGCTACGCGGCGCGAAGCAACCCCGGCGCAACGCGCCTTGCGCCGACTCTGGCGCCGACGTGGTGCCATGGTCGGGCTGTTGATCGTTGTATTTTTTGTTCTAACCGCACTTTTTGCCCCCTGGGTTGCGCCTTATGACCCGATTGCCACCAGCTGGAGCGCGGTGCGCAAGGCCCCCAGCATGGCGTATTGGTTCGGCACCGACGAAATTGGCCGCGATGTACTGTCCCGCGTGGTGTGGGGTGCGCGTGCGTCCCTTATGGCCGGGCTGCTGTCAGTCAGCATCTCCATGGCGCTGGGTATCCCCATTGGCTTGTTAGCCGCCTACCTGGGCGGCTGGACAGACACACTGGTGTCCCGTTTCACCGATGCCATGCTGGCGGTGCCGTTTCTGATTTTGGCCATCGCCCTGTCGGCTTTTCTCGGACCCAGTCTGGGCAACGCCATGATTGCCATTGGCGTATCGGCAACACCCGTGTTCATCCGTCTCACCCGCGCACAGGTCATGCAGATCAAGGTGGAAGACTATGTGGAGGCGGCGCGTGCCGTGGGTAACCCACACTGGCGTATTGCCCTGCGCCACATCTTGCCCAACGTCATGCCTCCGCTCATTGTGCAAGCCACCTTGTCAATTGCGGCGGCGGTCATCGCCGAGGCCAGCTTGTCTTTTCTTGGCTTGGGCCAGCAGCCCCCCGCGCCAAGCTGGGGCAGCATGCTCAACACCGCCAAAAACTACATGGACAATGCGCCCTGGATGGCCGTGTGGCCCGGTATGTCCATCTTTCTTCTGGTTCTCTCGTTCAACCTGCTGGGTGACGGACTGCGCGATGCGCTGGACCCCCGGCAAAAATAACCCAACGGCTCAAACATGCTCTCTTTCGACGCGCTCAACTATCCCTATGCCTCCCGCCGCAATGTGGTCTACGCCAAGCGCGGCATGGTGGCCACCTCGCAGCCCTTGGCAGCTCAGGCTGGCTTGCAGGTGCTTCAGGCCGGTGGCAACGCCATTGACGCCGCCATCGCCACCGCCGCCGCCTTGACCGTAGTAGAGCCCAGCGCCAACGGCATTGGCGGTGACGCCTTTGCGCTGGTCTGGCACCAGGGCAAGCTCCATGGCCTCAACGCCAGCGGCCCCGCGCCCCAAGGCATGACGCTTGAAAAAATGACGGCCCAAGGTCTGACAGAAGTTCCTAAATACGGCCCGCTGCCCGTGACGGTGCCGGGCACGCCGGCGGCTTGGGCGGCGTTGGCCGAACGCTTTGGCCGCATGCCCCTGACACGCTCAATGGCTGGCGCCATTGAACTGGCGCAAGACGGCTTCCCGCTGTCACCCTCAGTAGCCTTTGCCTGGCAGCAGGCCACCAAGGTCTTTCGTCAGCAACTCAAGGGCGACCATTTCAAGTCCTGGTTTGACACCTTTGCGCCCGAGCGCGCGCCGCTGGCCGGAGAAATCTGGCGCTCCAGCGCCCATGCGCAGACCCTGCAATCGATTGCTGATACCAAAGCCGAGAGCTTTTACCGCGGACCGCTGGCCGAGCGCATCGCCAGCTTTGTGCAGTCTGCCGGCGGCTACCTCAATGCCCAAGACCTGGCCGATTTTCAAGTGGACTGGTGCGACCCCATCAGCGTCAACTACCGCGGTTATGACGTGTGGGAAATACCACCCAACGGCCACGGCCTGGTGGCGCTCATGGCCCTCAACATCCTGAAGGGTTTTGAGTTCACTGACCGCGACGCCTTGCTCACCCATCACCGCCAGATCGAGGCTATCAAACTGGCCTTTGCCGATGGCTTTGCCCACATTGCCGATCCCGCGCACATGCGGGTATCGGTGGCTGACCTGCTCAGCGAAAGCTACGCACAGGAGCGCCGCGCCCTGATGGGTGAACACGCCTCGCTGCCCCTGCCCGGTGACCCCGCCCGTGGCGGTACCGTGTACCTCAGCACGGCCGACAGCGAGGGCAATATGGTGTCGCTCATCCAAAGCAATTACATGGGCTTTGGCTCAGGGTTAGTGGTACCGGGCACTGGCATTGCCCTGCATAACCGGGGCAACAATTTTTCTTTGGTCGCGGGTCATCCCAACTGCCTGGCGCCGGGCAAGCGGCCGTACCACACGATCATCCCGGGCTTCCTCACCAAAGACGGACAAGCGGTGGGGCCGTTTGGCGTGATGGGGGGCTTCATGCAACCCCAAGGTCATGTGCAAATGGTCATGAACACGGTGGACTTTGGCTTGAACCCCCAAGCATCGCTGGACGCGCCGCGCTGGGAATGGGAAGCGGGCAACCGCGTCAACATCGAGCGTTCCACGCCCGAACACCTTTTTCACGGACTGGCCCGGCTTGGACACGAGGTGACCTGGTCCAACAACCGCATTGCCTTTGGGCGCGGGCAAATCATCTGGCGCAACGCAGACGGCGTGTTGTGCGGTGGCACGGAGCCGCGCACCGACGGGTCCATTGCCGCCTGGTAAGAACTGGCGTCTCGCCCTAAAATTTTCAACAAAGAACCCGACCCATGCGCTTCACCACCAAGAGCTACGCAGCCCATTCACCGACGGGCCGACTCGAACTGTTCCGCTTTGAGCGCCGCAGCCCACGCGACAACGATGTGGTCATCGATATTCTGTATTGCGGCATCTGCCACTCCGACCTTCACACCGCCCGCAATGACTGGGGCAATGCCAAATACCCCATAGTCCCCGGCCACGAAATCATCGGTCGCGTGCTGGAGGTCGGCCCACGGGTCACACGCTTCAAGGTGGGTGACTCGGTGGGTGTAG
>JBIKZP010000002.1:0-32095 GCA_044354655.1 Rhodoferax sp.
TGGTGCTGCTGGAGGCGCAAGGCCACATCGAGTGGTTCAACCAAATGGCCGCCACGCATTTCGGTCTGGATGCCAAGCGCGACATGCTGCAGCATTTCAGTAATTTGGTGCGTGATCCTGGGTTCGCTAGTTACTTTGCCGCGCAGGATTTCAAAAGCGAATTGGACATGCCCGGTCGCAACAGTACGCCAAGTCGCCCGGTCAAGTTGTCGGTACAACTCTATCCCTACGGCGAAGGTCGCTTGCTCCTGCTGTCGCGCGATGTCACGGCGCTGGAGCAGGCAGATGCCATGCGACGCGATTTTGTAGCCAATGTTTCGCACGAGATCCGCACGCCCTTGACGGTGCTGGCCGGCTTTGTTGAAACCCTGCAGACCTTGCCTTTGGATGAGTCCGAGCGGGCGCACTACTTGGCGTTGATGTCCACGCAGGCGCAGCGCATGCAGTCGCTGGTTCAAGACTTGCTCACCCTTTCACGGCTGGAAGGTAGCCCACCGCCCAGTTTTTCCGAGCGCGTGAACATGCCCACCTTGATGCGGCAATTGCAAGAAGACGGTGCGTCTTTGTCTTCGGTTCTAACGGGTGGCCCCGATAAAGCCCACGTGCTTGTGTTCGACGCTATCTTGGACTGTGACATGACTGGCTCTGGTCATGAGTTGCTCAGCGCCATGAGCAACCTGTTGAGCAACGCTATCCGTTACACACCGGCAGGGGGCAGCATATGGGTTCGACTGGCCTTGCTGCCTGATGACCGGGTGGAGTTTTCTGTCAGGGATTCAGGTCCTGGCATTGCACCAGAGCACATCCCGCGTTTAACCGAGCGCTTTTACCGGGTAGACCGTAGCCGCTCACGCGATACCGGCGGAACCGGCCTGGGTCTAGCCATTGTTAAACATGTGGCGCAGCGCCATGGGGCAGAACTGCATATACAGAGTACGCCCGGCAAAGGCTCGGTGTTCTCCATCGTCTTCCCTAACAACCGGGTTAATTTGTCAGTTGCTTGAAGCAGTCTGTCGCTTGTAAACCTGAATATCTTCTTTGGGATCTGCCGGGTGTTTGATACGGGCTTGTAAAACCCAGACGGTGAGGTCTACCGAGCGCTTGAGGGTGTCCAGTCCACTGCTATCGACGATCAGCCATTCACAGCGCGGCGGGGCGCTAAGTGGCGTGAGCTGAATGTTGCCCTGAAATTTGAGCGCGGCGATTTGTCCCCTTTTTAACCCCAGCGCTTCGACGCAATCGCTGGTGGGCAATACGGACAGGCTTTGTGTCACCAGCGGTTTGTAGCTTCTTGCAAAATCCAGCAGTGGCAGCCACAAAGTCATCAGTAATAGCCATGACAAGACTGCGCCACTGGCGGGTAACACCAGGCTTTTCCAGATGACTGAGCGATGACGTCCCACGCGCCAGTGAACCAACCACACCCAGGCCAAAGTAGCGACTAGTGCGACGAGAAAGGGCAGTGCGGAGAAGCTGTGCTCAAAGCCTGGCGCTAGGCGTGCCACATTGTCAGCAGGTTGCTTGGGCACACCAGTCTGCAGGGCGATCCAGACCACCCAGATGACGATTGCGCAACTCGAAAAAAAGAGCAGCGTAAACCAGTCCACCAAGGCGGCCATACTGCGTCCCCAGGTGGGAAGCGCAAACGCTGCCAAGGCCGCTAGGGCGGGCAGACCCAGTAGCAAGGATCTGTCGGCTGAGGCTGTGGTGAAAGTGGCGGCGATGGCCACGCCCGCAAACCACAAGGGCAGCGCCAGATGTCGGCCGGGCATATGCGCCCTGAGCAATTGCCCGCGCCAGCGCCAAATAGTCCAAAGTGCCAGAGGCCAGGCCGGCCAGGTGAACCACAGCAGCAGCCTAGTCAGGCTGCGCCATTCGGACCAGCTGGCCTCAGGTAGGTCAAACAGCCAGTGCCACAAATTCAGTTGGGTGGACAACAGGGCAATCGCCAGGGTTAACAGGGCAAGGCCTAGCGCACCTCGGCGGGGCGTCACAGCCGCAGCGAGGCCCTCTTCCGAGGCATCCGAAAACAGGTAAATCAAGGCGCAGCCCAAGCCCAGCAGAACGGCTATGAAAGGTGCGCCTGAAAGCGACAACCCCAGCAGTCCCAGCAGACCACAAACAGGAGCCAGAGCGGCCTGGTAGGGCAGGGCTGCGATGGCGTAAAAAAACAGCGTGGTAAAGCACAGCTGCGCCAGCGCAGGCGTGCTTTCATGTGAGAGTTGAGCCAAACCTAGGCATGCCATGAAGGCCAATAAGCCGCCATCAGCCATGGCACGCGCATAGTCGGTAGTTTGCGCCTCGCCGCCAAAAGCAAAGGGCACGGGTTGAGCTTCTGAGCTGCGGGCTAGGTAGTAGGTCCCGTACCAGGTGGCGCTCAAGGCTACGGCCAGTAAAGCGATGAAGGGCAAGCGAACAGCCAGGTCGGGGGCCAGACCATGCGGAGCGATTTGTATCATCCAGGCGCCCAGCCAGTAAGGGAGTAGGGCGTGCACTTCAGGCGCCATTCCCATCAGGCTTGGCATCCACCAGCTGCTGCTGCCCTGTGCCATTTCAGCCATGTAGCCGTAGGACACCAGATCGGCCCCTTTCCAAGGGCCGCGACCGACAAACCCCGGCAGGAGATAAGCCAAGCACAGCAGCATCAGGACGAGCCGTGGCATGCGACGTACCGCTTCTTGTGTGACGATGGCCGGGGTGGGTGAGTTCACGCGCGTTGGGAGTTAAGTCTGGAAAGGAGGGGAGATGCTAACGCACAAGAAAAAAGGCAGCCCGGGAATCCGGGCTGCCTTTTTGGGGGCAAGCGTTGGCCAGTTTATTTGGCGACGGTTGTTTTGCCGAAACGGTTGCGGAAGCGCTCCACACGGCCACCCATGTTGTCCACGGATTTTTGTGTGCCCGTGTAGAAGGGGTGAGATTCGCTGGAGGTATCAAGCTTGTAAAGGGGCAGTTCGCGCCCGTCTTCCATCTTGATCATCTCTTTGGCGTTGGCGCAAGAGCGTGTCACGAATTTGAATCCATTGGACAAATCCATGAAGCAAACTTCGCGGTAATTGGGGTGAATGCCTTCTTTCATATCGTCTCCATCAGTTGCGCTAGCCGCGTCGAGCCCTTGTGCAAACCTTTGCGCAATTCAAAACTCGTCGTACTTGTCGCTCAAAACGCGAAATTATAACGTAGCCCTTAGCCGCCCCGACGCATCATGTCGAAGAACTCGCTGTTGTTCTTGGTGGCGCGCATTTGCTTGAGCACCATTTCCATGGACTCAATTTCATCCATGTTGTACAAAAACTGGCGCAAGATGCGGGTTTTTTGCAGAATTTCGGGCGCCAGCAGCAACTCTTCGCGGCGCGTACCGCTGCGGTTGAGTTGAATCGAGGGAAACACACGTTTTTCGTACAAACGGCGATCCAAGTGAATTTCAGAGTTGCCCGTGCCCTTGAACTCTTCAAAAATAACCTCGTCCATACGGCTGCCGGTGTCCACCAGCGCCGTGGCGATGATGGTCAGGGAACCGCCTTCTTCCACGTTACGTGCGGCACCGAGAAAGCGCTTGGGCCGTTGCAGGGCATTGGAGTCCACACCGCCGGTGAGCACCTTGCCGCTGGACGGTACAACGTTGTTGTAGGCCCGGGCCAAACGGGTGATCGAGTCCAGCAGGATGACCACGTCTTTTTTCAATTCCACCAGGCGCTTGGCGCGCTCAATCACCATTTCAGCCACGTGAACGTGACGCGCAGCGGGTTCATCAAAAGTGGAGGCAATCACCTCGCCCTTGACGGTGCGCTGCATCTCGGTCACCTCTTCCGGTCGTTCGTCCACCAGCAGCACCATCATGTGGCTGTTGGGGTAGTTGGCGGAAATGGCGTGGGCGATGTGCTGCATCATCACTGTCTTGCCGCTTTTGGGCGGTGCCACCAGCAGGGCGCGCTGCCCTTTGCCAATGGGGGCGATGATGTCAATGACGCGCCCAGTGATGTTTTCGTCGCTCTTGTTGTCTTGTTCCAGGCGCATTTGTTCTTTGGGGAACAGCGGCGTCAAGTTCTCGAACATGACCTTGTGCTTGTTGCTCTCGGGCGAGTCGCCGTTGACCCTGTCGAGCTTGTTCAGGGCAAAGTAACGCTCCCCGTCCTTGGGGGTGCGAACCTCGCCTTCAATCATGTCACCGGTGTGCAGATTGAAACGGCGAACTTGACTGGGGCTGATGTAAATATCGTCTGTTGAAGCGGTGTAGCTGGTGTCCGGGCTGCGAAGAAAGCCAAAACCGTCGGGCAAAATTTCCAGCACGCCATCGGCAATGATCTGCTCGCCAGTGCGGGCGCGCTTTTTGATGATGGCGAACATCAGCTCCTGCTTGCGCATGCGGCCCGTGTTTTCAATCTCAAGTTCTTCGGCCTGCTTGAGGACTTCGGACACGTGCAGTGCTTTGAGTTCGTTTAAGTGCATGGAATGGCGCTATAGGGGAAAGTTATACGAATACGGGGGAGGTTTGTGGCGAGGCGGGCCGGTAGCCTCAACCTCTAGGTTCTAAACCGGGAACCCGAGCCAACTCTGGGTGTGAGCTGGTGAACTGAACTGAATTATGACAGGAAAAAAACAACGACCTTGAAAGGGATCAAGGCCGTGGATCAAGGAGGGAAAAGGACATCAAGCCAGTTGCTGGTCAATGAAGGCGGTCATTTGCGACTTGCTCATGGCGCCCACTTTGGTGGCAGCCAGCTGGCCGTCTTTGAACAACATCAGGGTGGGAATGCCACGAATGCCAAATTTGGCGGGAATGTCGCGGTTTTCGTCCACATTCATCTTGGCCACTTGCAACTTGCCTTCGTAGGCGGTGGAGACTTCGTCCAGGATGGGTGCAATCATTTTGCAAGGGCCGCACCACTCGGCCCAGTAGTCCACCAGCACGGGCTGCGCCGACTGCAGCACATCGGCTTCAAAAGACGAGTCGGTGACATGTTTAATGAGTTCGCTGGCCATGGTGTTTTCCTTCTGGGGTAATCGATACAGGTAAAGTGGGGAAATTGTGACAGAAACCAAGCCCTCCCACCGATGCGCTTCTCGCTATGACTGAAATAGCCAAAAAACATCACGTCTTGCAAGCCTGGGCCTCGGTCATGGCGCAGATTCGCGCCGAGATAGAGCGTCGCCAAGTCCACCCGGCGCGCACGGTGGTGCTGCTGCCCTATGCCCAACTGATGGCGCAAGCCCGTCAGGCCTGGCTCATCTGCCACGGCGGTGATGCGCCATCGGCACTTTTTTTACCTCGTTTTGAGACCACGATGAACTGGTGCCGCAGCCTGGGCGGCGTCGAGCCTGGCGCGCTGGCATTGCGTATGGATCCGGCGAACGACCTCCTGACGGCGGCCAGTCTGCTCGCCAAAGTGGGCCTGGGCGGCGACCACGCCGTGTTGGCCGGACGTTTGATGGAAGCCGCCACCAGCCTGGCGCGCCAGGCTGCCGCAGTACCCCCCGCCGAGCGCCAGGCTTGGGGTGCTGCACTGGCGGCGCCCTTGCTCACGGGGTTGGAGGCGTCGGTGTTTGAGCAGGAAGCTGCCTTGGCGCGACTGGCCCTGCTATGGGCCAGCAGTGCCAGTTACCCGACCGACCCTGTTTTTGATGCTCAGCCTGAGTTGTTGATCGTGCTCGAAGGCTTTCAGACTGAACCCATGGCTGAAGCTTTGCGGCAACGCTGGGGTGATCGCCTGTATGTGAGTTCCCTGGCAATCAGGTGTGAACCCGGTGCTGTCGCCCTGCATGCCGCTAAAGATGCCGAAGATGAGGCGCACCGCGCTGCGGCCTGCGTCATCAGCCATCTTGTAGCGGGCCGCAACCCGGTGGCACTGGTGGCACAAGACCGCTTGCTGACACGCCGCGTGCGCGCCATGCTGGCTGAACGTGGCGTGGCCGTGCGCGACGAGACCGGCTGGAAACTTTCTACCACGCGTGCGGCCGCCTCGCTCATGAGCCTGTTACGCGCCAGTGCCTGGGACGCCTCGACCGATTCGGTTCTGGACTGGCTCAAGCACGCTAACGCATTTGACGCACTGGCCGTGACGGCGCTCGAAGCCAGCGTCCGCCGCTTGGGAGTGCGGGACTGGCGCTCCGTGCCAGACCAGTCTTTGGTGAGCCAGGTAACCACTCTGCTGGATGGCCTGCGCTCGGGTCGCCCCCTGGTGCGATGGCTGACAGAACTGCGCCTGAGCCTGCAAACCACCGGCCAGTGGCAGGTGTTGCAGCAAGACCCCGCCGGGCTTGCGGTACTGAATGCTTTGCGCCTGGGCGAAGGCGCTGAACAAGAGTTTGCCGAGGTGCCTGTTCGTATGAGCGCCAGCGAGTTCACCACCTGGGTCAGTCAAACCCTGGAAGGCCATATTTTTTCTCCCGCCCATCCGGCCAGATCAGTCCCCGACCAGGTGGTGATTTTGCCCTTGAGTCAGTTGCTGGGTCGACCTATGGCCGCGGTGGTTTTTCCGGGGTGCGACGAAGTGCGCCTGCCGGTTTCGGCCGAGCCGCCAGGACTTTGGACACCTGCCCAGCGCGAATTGCTGGGACTGCCGACGCGCGCGCAACTGCTTGAGGCCAACCGAGCCAGTTGGCACTATGCACTGCAGTTTCCGCACCTGGATATTTTGTGGCGCAGCAGTGAGGGTGGCGAGGCCTTGATGGCCAGCGGTTTGGTGCAGCAGTGGCAGTTGCTGAATGCGCCAGAGCTCGCCCCCGACCCTAGCGTCTGGCGAACGCTTTCCCCCACGCCGGGTCGCATGCCTGGCCCACAAGGCGACGCCCTGACGATCACCCGCTTGTCCAGCACCGCCTACGAAGATTTACGTCGCTGCCCCTACCGTTTTTTTGCATTGCGCCAACTGAAGCTACAGGCCGCAGACGAACTCGATGCCGAGTTGGATAAACGCGACTTTGGCAACTGGTTGCACAGCCTGCTCAAGCTGTTTCACGAAGCGCTTCAAGCACAACCCGAGCCCGATTCAGTGGGCCGACTGGCGCTGATTAACACCGCCGCCGAAGCCGCGACTCAGGATCTTGGCCTGTCACCCAGCGAGTTCTTGCCCTTTGCTGCGGCCTGGCCACGTGTGCGCAACGGGTACCTCGCCTGGCTGGCTGAGCATGAGGCCACCGGGGCCGTGTTCAAGCGGGCCGAGAGTTGGCAAGAAATGCCGCTGGGAGCACTCACCCTGGTGGGAAAAATCGACCGTATAGACCGCCAAGCTGACGGCAGCACCCTGGTGATGGACTACAAAACCGAGCCCCGCGCCACTACCGCTGCGCGCCTCAAAGACCCGCTTGAAGACACCCAGCTCGCCTTCTACGCCGCGCTGCTTACCGACGACACACTGGCTGCTGCCTACGTCAACGTGGGTGAAAAAGAGGCCACCCGCAGCTATGTGCAGGCCGATATCGTGGATTTGCGCGACCAGTTGATTGACAGCATCAGCAGTGACATGGCCCGCATTGCCCAGGGTGCCGCCATGCCGGCCATGGGCGAGGGCAAGGCCTGCGACTTCTGCGCTGCGCGCGGCTTGTGCCGCAAAGACTTTTGGGATGCCGCATGACAGACCGCAACGCCAACCCTGTCCAGGCAGCCTACGAACACAATGGGCGCAGCGTCAGCCCGCAAGCCTTTTATGCCATGGCCTGCGACCCACGGCGCACCGTCGCGGTGGAGGCCTGCGCCGGTGCCGGTAAAACCTGGATGCTGGTTTCGCGCATCGTGCGCGCCCTGCTCGATGGGGTAGACCCTCAAACTGGCCAACTCACGGTACAGCCGCACGAGATTTTGGCCATTACCTTCACCAAGCGCGCTGCCAGTGAGATGCGCGAGCGGCTTTACCAATGGCTGCAAGAATTTTCCGTGGCCGCAGCCGATGCCCGCCTGCAGGCGCTGCGTGACCGGGGTGTCACGCTGCCCAGCGACCCTGTCGCGCAAATTGCCCTGACCACGCGCCTGGCCCAGCTCTACGCCAGCTTGCTAGACAACGGCCGGCAGGTGCAAATTCGCACCTTCCACAGCTGGTTTGCAGCCCTGCTGCGCAGCGCTCCGCTGAACCTCTTGCTGCAACTGCAACTGCCTGCCAACTACGAACTGCTGGAGGACGATGCCACCGCCAAGGCCTTGGTGTGGCGCCGTTTTTATGCCGCATTGCTGGCTGCTGACAAGATGGCCGAAGCTGGGCAAGACAGCCTCCACAACGACTACCAGGCCGTGGTCTTGGCCTACGGGCGCAGTCAGACGGAGAAGGCCTTGCAAACCGCCCTGGACAAACGGACCGAATTTACCCTGGCCGACGCGCATGGCGTGGTAGAACAATCCGTGCTGCATTTCAGCCAGCAGTACCCTGACTTTGCCAGCCTGCCCGAGCCCGAAGACTACCTTCGCGCCGACCCGCTGCGCTGGCAAATGTTGCACGATGCCGCGCGTGTCCTGGGCGCCGCCAATGCCAAAACCTTTGCGGCCAAGGGGGTCGAGCTGGAAGCCGCGCTCTCCAGTCACGACTTGGACGCCGCATGTGCCGCGCTGCTCACCGACAAAGGTGAGCCGCGCAAGTTCAACGAACAAGTAGCTGGCATTGAACAAGTGCGCCACGCCCAAGACCTGGTGCTGCGCGTGCTGGCGGTGCGCGCACAGCACCAGGCCTGGCTGTACCAGCAACGCATGACGCGTTTGAGCCGACTGCTGCTGCAAGAATTTGCGGCCCTCAAGCGCGAGCGCGGCTGGGTGGACATGAACGATGTAGAGCGCGCCGCCCAGCGCATGCTCAGCGATAACCAACTCTCCGGCTGGGTGCAGGAACGGCTTGACGCCCGGATCAAGCACTTGCTGATTGACGAGTTTCAAGACACCAACCCGCTGCAATGGCAAGCCCTGCGCGCCTGGCTCAGCAGCTACGCTGGCGCGGGTGGCCAGGCGCCCAGCGTATTCATGGTGGGTGACCCCAAGCAAAGCATTTACCGCTTCCGCCGGGCAGAACCGCAGGTCTTCAAAGCAGCCCAGAAGTTTGTGCGTGAAGGCCTGGGCGGCGACCTGCTCAGTTGCGACCACACCCGGCGCAATGCGCCTGAAGTCATCGCCACAGTCAACGCTGTCATGCAAGAAGCCCTGCAAAACGACCGCTACGAGGGCTTTCGCCCCCACACCACCGACGCCACCACCACTGGCCGTGTGAGCAAATTGCCACCGATTGCGCGCTCAGCCAACGCGGCGCAAGACACCGGCGCGGCAGCCACCGGTTGGCGCGACAGCCTCACCAGCCCACGGGAGATACCCGAAGAAACCTTGCGCACCCTGGAGGCGCGACAGGCGGCGCACTGGATCGCCAGCCAATTGCAAGTCGACCCAAAAAATGTCCAGCAGGACCTCTCGCCGTACGCCCCACGTAAGGCCCACCTGGAACCCCGCGACGTGATGGTCTTGTCGCGCAAGCGCGCGGGCCTGCTGCCCTTGCAAACCGAATTGCGAAAATTGAATATTGCCGCCCAAATTGGCGAAAAAACAGACCTCATTGACTGCTGCGAGGTGCAAGACGTGGTGGCCTTGCTGGACGTGTTGGTGTCTCCGCAACACGACCTTTCTCTGGCGCGTGTGCTCAAGTCGCCCCTCTTCGGACTGGACGATCAGGCCTTGGTGCAACTGGCGCTGGCGCAACGCGCCACGCCAGCCACCTGGTATGAGCTGCTGCAACAGTCCGAACTTCTAAGCCCGCAAGGCCAACCCGTGGCGGCCTGCCTCATGCGCTGGAAGACCTGGCTGGACACCTTGCCGCCGCACGACGCGCTGCAAGCCATTTATACCGACGCCGACCTGCTGGCCCAATTTGCCCGCGCGGCCCCGGCCACCCAGCGTGAGGCTGTGCTGGCCAATTTGCGTGCATTGCTTGGTGTTTCGTTACAAACCGGTGGCGGTCGTTTTTCCACGCCGTATGCTTTTGTGCGAGCGCTTAAAAGTGGTGGCGTGCTGGCCCCGGCCGCAGTTAACCCCCAGGCGGTTCGCCTGCTCACCATCCACGGTGCCAAGGGCCTGGAGGCCAAGCTGGTGCTGCTGCTCGACACCGATACCCCCGAGCGCAACGCCGACACCATGGGCGTGCTGGTGGACTGGCCCGGCGAGGCCGCCTGGCCATCAAAATTTATCTTTCTGGTCAGCGAAAGCCAGCCACCTGCCTGTGCCCAAGCCACCCTGGCCAACGAGCTGCGAGAGCGTCAGCGTGAAGAACTCAACGCCCTGTACGTGGCCTTGACGCGCGCGCGCCAGACGCTGGCTATCTCCAGCATTGAGCCGTATCGCGCGGCCGAGCGCAGCTGGTGGCAACGCCTGCAAGCCTTGGCCAGCCCCGTGGAATTGGGGCCCGAGGCCGCTTGCGTGCCGCCTCAGCCCGAAGCACCTGGCGCCAGCGCTGCGTCGTTCTTGCTCAAAGAGCTGCCCCCCGCGCCGCACAAAGTCACCCCAGTGGGTGCCGCAACCGAGCAAGACACCCAAACGGTGGACGTTCCCTTGGACGAAGCGCTCGACTTGGAGTCGCGCCTGGGTCTGGCCATGCACCGCTTGCTGGAGTGGGGCCAGGTGTCGGCCGTCAACACGGCGGCGGCGGCCCAGGAGTTTGGCTTGAGCTTGAGCCAAGGACAGCAAGCGGCAGACCGGGCTGAGGGCATCATGCAAGGGGAGGGTGCCTGGGCCTGGCGCGCTGACGTGGTAGGCTGGGCTGGTAACGAGGTCTCGCTGTTATACCAAGGCGAGACCTTGCGTCTGGACCGTTTGGTGCAGCGCCGCGATGGTCAGCAGGCTGGCCACTGGTGGGTGCTGGACTACAAATCTGCGCTAGCGCCGCAGCGCCAACCCGCTTTGGTGCAGCAGTTGCGCCATTACCAGGCGGCCGTGCAGGCCCTGTACCCGCAAGACCTGGTGAAAGCCGCGTTTTTAACCCCTCAAGGCGCCGTCATTGAATTGCATGACGCGCCGAATGAATTTGAATGAGTTTTCATGAAACAAGTGATCGTGATTGGTGGAGGCCCAGCCGGACTGATGGCCGCTGAAGTGTTGTCCGCGGCTGGCCTGCAAGTCCATCTGTATGACGCCATGGCCTCGGTGGGGCGAAAATTCCTGCTGGCAGGCAAGGGCGGCCTGAACCTGACCCACTCGGAGCCTGCCGACTTGTTCGTGACCCGTTATGGTGAGCGCCGCGCCCAGATCGCCCCGATGTTGCATCAGTTGGGTGCGCAAGCCGTGCGTGACTGGGCGCAGGCCCTGGGGGTTGAAACTTTTGTTGGTACTTCCGGGCGCGTGTTTCCGGTGGATATGAAGGCCGCGCCCCTGCTGCGCGCCTGGTTGCACCGCCTGCGTCACCCCGCTAGCGGCCTGGGGGTGCAGTTCCATATGCGCCACCGCTGGACGGGTTGGGCCCCTGATGCACCCCATGAACTGTGCTTTGACACCCCACAAGGCCCTGTGCGAGCCAAAGCCGATGCGGTGGTGCTGGCGCTGGGTGGCGGCAGTTGGGCGCGGTTGGGCTCCGACGGCGCCTGGGTCCCCTGGCTACAGTCCCAAGGCGTGTCGGTTGCTCCCCTACGGGCAGCCAATTGCGGCTTTGACGTGCAGGGTGGCTGGAGCGAGCACTTTGCCAGTCGCTTTGCTGGACAGCCCTTCAAGTCGGTGGCCATCACCTTTACCAGCCCTGATACCAACCCTGAAGGCGAAAAATTCCATCGCAAAGGCGAATTCGTGGCCACGGCCACTGGCGTGGAAGGCAGCCTGATTTATGCCGCCTCCAGCCGCTTGCGTGACGCTATTGCCCTGCAAGGCCAGGCCACCCTGATGCTTGACTTGCTGCCCGACATGCCGGCACAGCGCGTGCTGACGGAGGTGAGCCACCCACGCGGCTCGCGTTCGCTCTCCAGCCACCTCAAAAGCCGACTGCATATTGACGGCATCAAAGCTGCCTTGTTGCATGAGCAGTTGAGCAAGGCGCAGATGAACGATCCCGTGGCCTTGTCCCAAGCCCTCAAGGCCTTGCCCTTGACCTTGTGCGCCGCCCGGCCGCTCGATGAGGCCATCAGTACGGCCGGTGGTGTGTCGTTTGACGCGTTGGACGCCCAGCTCATGCTCAAGCAACTACCCGGTGTTTTTTGTGCGGGTGAAATGCTGGACTGGGAGGCCCCCACCGGGGGCTATTTGCTCACCGCGGGTCTGGCCAGTGGCCTCCAGGCGGGCAAAGGCGTTGTGCGCTATCTGAATGAGGCTGAAGCCACTACTTAAATACCCCCATTGCGGTATTGAAGCGGGAGCGCATGGCGTTTAGATTGCGTTCAGCCAGGGTTTAATGCGAAATTATTTTTTTGAGGGCTGTTGCTCGTGATGAATGGGTCATTTCGCGGTTCACCGTTCGCTTACCTGTTGGCCATTGTGCTGGTCACCCTGGCATGCTTGGTCCGTTGGCACCTGGCGCCGTTCAATGCCGGACTTCCTTTTGTTACTTTTATAGGTGCTTGCATCCTGTCGGCCTTGTTGGGCGGACTGGGTGCTGGTTTTTTGGCGCTCTTCTTGTCACTGCTGACCGCCAAATACTTTTTCATTGCCCCCTACATGAGTCTGGGTTGGCCCGCTAACCCCACGGACGGAATCCTGGGGCTCACCTTTTTGATGATGCATTCCGTCTTATTTTTCAGCTTTGAGTTTGGGGTAATTCAACTTCGCAACAAACGCAGCCTCGATGATAAAAAAGGTCTGCTTGAGGTCGAAAAAACTGCCCTGAAAATAAACGCCGCAGCTTTTGAGGTGGACGAAGGCATTCTGATCACCGATGCCATGGGTACCGTGATTCGCCTGAATCAGACCCTGGCGCAAGCCTTGGGTTATGACTTTGAGGAACTCAATGGAAAACCCTCAACCCTGTTGTTGCCCGATGCGCACCACACCCAATGGTATGCCCGTTGGTTAAGGCACACCCCCTTCACCGGACAGTGGAAAGGTGAAACCACAGCATTGTGCAAGGACGGCAGCACCTACCCGGTACGCCTGAGCATTAAAGCGATTCGCAACGATGCGGGTCTGATCACCAATTTTGTGGCCATTGCGCATGACCTCACCCAGGAGAAAACTGCAGCGAACAAAATCTGGCGACTGGCTTATTTTGATGCGCTGACGCAACTGCCCAACCGACGTTTGATGACTGACCGTCTTAACGATGCCATTGAGTTGGCCAAGGCCACAGACCAGATTGGTGCGCTGCTGATTCTGGACCTAGACCTCTTCAAAAAAATTAACGATGGCTTTGGGCATGATAAAGGTGATTTTTTGTTGCAGCAGGTAGCCCAGCGCTTGCAACAATGCACCCGACCTGACGATACCGTGGCGCGTTTTGGTGGCGACGAATTCGTCGTCTTACTGCCCGACCTGGGCCGTGATCTGGACGCCGCTTTGGCGCAAGCCGAAAAGCTGCTGGCCCAGCTTTCTGCGGTGCTTAGACAGCCTTTGCAACTTGCCACACAAACTATTCAATCCAGTGCCAGCATAGGGCTGACTTTTTTCCATGGCGACACCGAAAACACCATGGACCTCTTCCGCCAAGCCGACATTGCTATGTACCAGTCCAAACGCGTGGGGCGCAACACGTGGACGGTTTTCAATCCGCAAATGTTGCAGGCCATCAACGACCGAGCGATCCTGGACGCCAGCCTGGTCCTGGCCATTGATAGCCGTCAGTTTGCCTTGCACTACCAAATACAGGTTGATGCCCGGGGTCACCCCATTGGGGCCGAGGCCTTGGTGCGTTGGCAACATCCCCAGCGGGGACTGGTTTGGCCGGCAGAGTTCATCCCGGTGCTGGAAGAAAATAATTTAATCGAGGCCCTGGGTGACTGGGTCTTGGATGCTGCCTGTGCGCAATTGAAGACCTGGCAAACCCAGCCGAATTGTCAAACGCTGGTATTGGCGGTCAATGTCAGTGCCCAACAGTTTCACCAGAGCCGGTTTGTGAACACCGTCAAGGCCGCCTTGAGTCGTCATGCGGTTGCGCCCGGGTTGCTCAAGCTGGAACTCACCGAAAGCATGATGTTTGAGAACATTCAGGTGGTGTATGAGTCGATGACCGAACTCAAGGCCTTGGGCATCCAGTTTTCTCTCGATGACTTTGGCACGGGTTTTTCAGCGCTGCAATACCTCAAGACGCTGCCGTTTGATCAGATCAAAATTGACCGTTCTTTTGTACAAGACCTGCGCCAGGGTGGCGACGCGAAGTTGGTCACCGCCATTATCAAAATGGCGCGCAGCCTGGGTATTGAGGTGATAGCCGAAGGGGTAGAAACGCCAGCCCAGCGTTTGGTGCTGCTCAGTAAAGACTGCAACCTGTTTCAGGGGTTTTTGTTTGGAAAACCCGAGCCCATTGATGTGTTTGATGCGCAACACCAGCTCAAATTTGACGCCGAGAAGCCTGAATTGGCCTACGTGGCAACTGGTTTTTGAGCCCGTTTTTTGAGCCCCGTTTTTTGAGCCCGTTAGTGCTTAGAGATTCAGTTGAATGGGTAAGCCGTTGGGTAATGGATCTACGCTTATCTGATGCGTTGGGAGGGTTTATCGGGGGGATTACCGCCCCCCTCGGATTGGATAGCCAATGCCCGCAGTAACTACATCTGTTAAATCACCTGTCAGACTTCAAAGTTGGAGCATCACGGAGGTGGCTCACTAAATCAACTTCATGGTCACATTCTTCAATTGCATGTAATCGTGAAGTGCGGCCATCCCCTTCTCCCGTCCGATGCCACTCTTCTTGTACCCACCCATGGGCGCTTCCACGGCGCGCTCATGGTAGGTGTTGATGTAGACGGTACCCGCTTCCAACTGAGCCGCCACCCGGTGCGCACGACTGGCGTCCTGCGTCCAGATGCCTGAAGCAAGGCCGTATTCCGTATCGTTGGCAATGCGGATGGCTTCTTCTTCAGTGTCAAAAGGGATGAGCACACCCACCGGGCCAAAGATCTCTTCACGGACCACCTTCATGCTCGCCGTTACGTTGGTGAAGATGGTCGGCCTGATATAGAGGCCCTGATCTAGGCCATCGCCGCTGGCGCGCTCTCCTCCGGTCAGACAGGTGGCGCCTTCTTGGCGAGCGCTCTCAAAAAAACCAAGAATCTTCTCGAACTGTGGCTGGTTCGCAATGGGACCCAACGTCGGGAACGGACGATCGCGTCCTATCGGAAATTTGGCCGCAGCGGCTGCAATCTTTGTGCTGAACTCATCGAATATCGTCCTTTGAACCAGGACGCGCGTGCCAGAGGTGCAGATCTGGCCACTGTTGAGGACGAAGCCCATCAGCACCATAGGAACGGCCGCATCCAGCTTGGCGTCTTCAAAGACGATGTTGGGGGACTTTCCGCCAAGTTCCAACGTCAAGGGCATGATCTTGTGAGCGGCAATGGCGCCGATCGCCTGCCCCGTTTTGACCGACCCAGTAAAGGCCACCTTTCGGACCAGCGGATGAATGACCAAGGGCGCTCCTGCATTGGCACCATCCCCTGTGACGACGTTGAGAACCCCATTGGGCAGGCCTGCCTCTGTTGCCAGTCGCGCCATTTCCAGTGCAGTGATAGACGAGAATTCGCTGGGCTTGAGAACGACCGTGTTGCCGGCAGCCAAGGCTGGGGCAACGCTCCGAGCGGCTTGATTGAGTGGGCCGTTCCATGGGGTGATGATGCCCACCACGCCATAGGGCTCATAGAGGTTGTAGCAAAAAATCTGGGGGTTGATAGGGATAGTGTCCCCATGAATTGACGCGGCCAAGCCACCGTAATAGTCAAAGAATTTGGCCGACTCCACCACGATCATGGGCGACAGACTCGACGGCATGCCCATTTCCTCAGATTCGAGCTTGCCCAGGTGTGCTGCGTTTTGAACCAGAAGGTCCGCCAGCTTTCGAAGAATCTTGCCTCTCTCCAGTGGGTTCATCTCGGCCCATGCGCGTTTCGCGGCAAAAGCCGCTTGAACGGCCCGATCAATGTCCTCGGCATTCCCTTGCCCAACCCGGGCGACCAGCGTTCCATCTGCGGGGCTGACGGAATCGAAATATTGGCCTGAGCTGGGGGCCACAAATTGGCCGTTGATATACATCTCATATTGTTGAGTCATCGTGAGTCTCCTGAAGTTTGAATGAACGTTAACGTGCTTTGTGGGCGGCAAGAATCATGGCGGCGCCCTTTTCACCAATCATGATGGTGGGCGCATTGGTATTGCAGGATGTGACGCGTGGCATCACCGATGCATCGATTACCCTGAGGCCCTTTATGCCATGAACTTTGAGTTGAGGGTCGACCACGGACGTGGCATCCATGCCCATGGCACATGTACCTACGGGGTGGTAAACAGTCTGCGCTGAGTCGCGGATATAGTTTTCACATTGCGCATCAGTTCTGATCGATGAACCCGGCGCGACCTCCTTTTTAATGAGATTGGCCATTGGTTTCGTTTCGAAAACCTTGCGGATCCACCGCATGCCTTCGCGCATGACAGACAAGTCATCATCATTGTCCAGATAATTGGCATAAATGAGTGCTTTATCACCTGGGTTTGAGCTTGCCAAGCGAATCGATCCTCTGGCCTTTGGTCTGAGCAGGCTGCAAGATGCATTGATGCCTGGGAACGAGTCAAGCGCAACAGCACCAGATTTTGAGATGGTGATGCTCATCGGTCTAAAGCTGATTTCAACGTCTGGACGATCTGCATTTTTGGCCACCCTGGGAAAGGCGGTGGCTTGGACGGCACCGATGTTCATGTACCCACTGCGATTGATGAAGTACTTCAGCGCTTGAAAATACATTCTTGCGCCGGTCAACTGGTGATTGATTGAAATGGACTTGTCACATTCAGCCACGTAATAAACATACAAGTGGTCTTGCAAATTCGCACCGACCCCCGGAAGGTCATGGACCACCTTGATCCCCCGCTCCTGGAGATGCGCACCAGGGCCTATGCCAGAGAGCATGAGCAATTGCGGTGAATTGATCACCCCGCCAGAAAGAATGACCTCTCTTCGGGATTTGGCTTCAAAGTTTTGGCCGCCCTTGGTATAGCTGATGCCTATGGCTCGGTGACCCTCCAGAAGGATTCGCCCAACCAAAGCCTCCACCACCACATGCAGGTTCTTACGATGTCTGACGGGGTGTAAAAAAGCTTCAGATGTTGAACTACGGCGGCCCTTTCTGACGGTGACCTGCGCTCGCCCGACGCCCTCCTGTATGCCGTCATTCAGGTCCTTTCGAAATGGCAGGCCTGCATTCACAGCCGATTGAATGAACAGCCGTCCACCTTCATCGTCGATGGCGGGATCGCTCACGGCAAGCGGTCCGCCAGCACCGTGCATGGTGCTGGCGCCATGCTGTTGATCCTCGCTCATTTTGAAGTAAGGCATGACATCATCCCAGGCCCACCCAGGATTCCCAAGACGGGCCCACTCGTTGTAATCCTCCGGATGGCCACGAAGGTAGACCATGCCATTAATCGAACTGGAGCCGCCGAGTGTTCGCCCTCTTGGCCAGTAAATCTTTCGATTTCGCAAGTGTTTTTCAGGCTCGGTAAAGTAAGCCCAGTTAGTGGGCCCCGGACCGATAACCCGGGCCGCACCTGCAGGAATCTTCATCCAGATGCTCTTGTCTTCGGGGCCAGCCTCCAAAAGCAAAACCGATACGGCAGGATTTTCTGACAATCGATTGGCAAGAACGCATCCAGCGGAGCCAGCGCCTACGATGATGTAGTCATATTCGTGGGAGTCGGACATTACAAACTCGCTGCGGTCAGTTGATGTTGAACGGATGGCATATGTTCCTGCTTTACTGGCCTATCCCACTGCTGATGATGGGGCCGAAGAGTTCCCATTGCTCGCCCTTCAGGCGCATCATCTGCATTTGTTGAATCGGGTACAGATCTGTGGCAGTGGTGTTGGCAACCACACCAGGAATCATCAATTTGAAGGACACCTTGTTCAGACTCCCAGCTTGCTTCATCACGTTGGCACGAGACAAATCATTACCACTTTGAGAGAGAATTTGCACCAAGGCCTGGGCAGTCACATAGCCGTAGACGTTCATCGAGTCAGCCTTGTTGGCGCCGGGCAAGTACTTGTCCATAAAAGCAGACCAGGCTTTCATGTCAGGATGGTCTTTCCAGCGTGCATCTGTAGATTCCATCAAATAGGCTGTGCTCAGAATGCCTTGGCTGTTCTCAATACCCGCCGGTTTCATGACCGCACCCACAGACACAGAAATGTTGATCAGATAATGGGCTGGCTTCCAGCCAATTTCCGCAATCTTTTTGATCACCTGCGAGGCAAATTTAGGGGTGGTAATGTTGACCAGAACGTCAGCCCCAGAAGCCTTCAGCTTGAGTACCTGTGAGTCCACGGTGGGGTCTGAGGGTTCGTAGGTCGCGGTAGAGACGATCATCGATGTCGCCTTATCTCCCAAACCTTCTTTCAAACCGGCTAGATAGTCCTTGCCGAAATCATCATTTTGCGAAATTACTGCAATCTTTGCGTTGGGTATGTTGGTCAAAATATGTTTCGCATAGATGGCGCCCTCGCTGAAATAGGTCGGCTGCCACCCCATCGTCCACGGATATTTTTTGGGGTCTACCAGATGGGTCGCGCCTCCGCCCACCAGCAACTGCGGGACTTGCTTGGCGTTGAGGTATTTTTGGGCTGCCAAATTAGCTGCAGTTCCAATCGTATTGAACATCGCCAAGACGTCATCGCTCTCCACCAGTTTTCGGGTTTGCTCAACGGTTTTGGGTGGGCTCAAGGCGTCGTCATAGGAAATGAAATTGATCTTTCGGCCGTTGATGCCACCGTTTTCGTTCACCATCTTGAAGTAGGCAGCCTCTGCCTTGGCAATCGTGCTGTAGGCTGATCCCGGGCCGCTGTAGGGGCTGGTGTTGCCAATGCGAATCTCGGTATCGGTAACGCCCGGCAGCTGTGCCTTCTGCGCCCACGCGCCAGACAGCGCCAAGCTACTGAAGACGGCCGCCACAAAGGCTTTTCCAAATCGGCCGCGAGTCAAATTGCCCTGGCTTGCAAAGGCTCGCCGGGTCATTGATGTGATGTTGTTTGTCATGTCGTTCATGTCTATCTCCTGGTTTTTGCTAGTTGGAAGTTCCGCTTTTTCGTTGGAACCGGTGGAAAATAAAATCCCGAAAAGTGCTTGCGCCTGACGGTAAGAAAAATATGAGGGCGATGAGAAATACGCCATAGATGGCACCCGACAAGCCCTTGGAGACGGTCTCAGCCACATTGGGTACGATCAGGACGAAGATGGCACCCAAAAAAGCCCCGGGCAACCAACCAACGCCGCCGACCACGAGGCCCACCAGAATGGCGGCCGAAAGATAAAAGGTGAAGCTCTCCGGTGCGATGTACTGCACGGCCATGGCACTCAATGCGCCCGCGATGCCATTGAATGCTGCGCTCATACCAAAGGCCAGCGTTTTGTAAACCGACACATTGACCCCCATCGCCTTGGCAGCCACAGGGCTCTCTTTGACAGCCAGTAGGGCCAAGCCGGTCCGGCTGTTGATCAGATTTTGGGCGACCAGGTAGAGAAAACAGGTCGTGATGAGCGTGATGTAGTAAAGCCACTGATCCTCGCTCAGCGATGATCCAAAAGGGGCTTGTGGCTTATTGACTGCTATTCCCTGGGAGCCACCTGTCCATGCTTCCAAAACAGATAGTTTGATAATCTGCGGCATGGCAACGGCCAACGAGAAAGTAGCCATGGCGAGGTAGTGCCCCTCCAGACGCAGTGCGGGCAATCCAAACAAAAATCCAAATAGGAAGGCAATGACACCTGCAGCCGGTATGGCCAAGCCGTAGTGCAGGTCAAATTGACCCATGGAAATGGCTGCCGTATAGGCGCCAACGGCATAGAACGCGCCATGACCCAGCGACAACTGGCCGCTGAAGCCCACCAAGAGGTTCAGTCCCATGATGGCAATTGCAAAGATCATGATCTGGGTGGCTTGAAACAGTAGAAACCCCTTGGCGAATGCAGGTAGCACTACAGCCACCGCAACAATCCCAATCATGAGCCCCATCCACTTGATGGACTGCCCTTGCGGATTCATTTGATTTTTCATACGCGGTGCACCAGTTTTTTCCCCAAGAGACCTTGGGGACGTATCACAAGAACCAAAACGATGGTGACCAGCGCCAACGTGAGCTTGAGTTCACCGCCAATGACGGGAATGAATGTGCCCGCCATGTTCTCTAGAACACCCACAATGAGACCTCCGAGGACAGCGCCGGAAGGGCTACTTAAGCCACCGAGCACCGCACCTGCAAAGCCGTAGACCAAGGTCCCCGCCATCATGTTGGGCTCCAAAAAAACGACGGGAGCGATCAGCATGCCACCTACCGCGCCGATGGCCGCTGCCATACCCCAGCCAAGACCCTCAAGCGTTCTGACACGTATACCCAGGAGGCGTGCTGAGGTCGGGTTGTTTGCGGCGCCACGCATAGCCAAGCCAACCCGGGTAGACCGAAAAAAGACAAACAGCAGCACCAGGATGACCAGCGTGGTGGCCATCATTCCCGCTTGATGCTGGCTGATCAAGGCGCTGCCCAAAAATGGCGCTGTACCGAACGGCGATGGAAATGGCTTGACCGTGAAGCTCCAGATGTAACCTGAAACGCTGTTAATCGTCAGCAGCAAGCCGATGAAAACAATCACAAGACTCAGGGGTGGTGCATGTCGAAGGGGTCGCATCAAGACGCGTTCCAACAGTGCACCCAAAACAAATGACATCAAAACAGTCAATGGGAAGGCAATCCAATAGGACACGCCGTAGTCCATGATCTGCCAGGCTGCAAAGGTGGAGAGCATGGCCATCTCTCCTTGCGCGAAGTTCACATGACCGATGGATTGGTAGATCATGACGACAGCGAGCGCGACACAGGCGTAAATCGTTCCTGTGGATATGCCCGCGATCAGTTGCTGTGTAATAAGTTCCATCGTCAATTCCCCAGATAGGCGCGTCGAATGCTGTCGTTTTTTCGGATCGCATCAGGTGTGCCCGAAAATACAATCCGCCCTGTTTCAAGTAGATAGGCCTGGTCTGCCAGATCCAATGCGAGGTGAGCGTTCTGCTCAACCAAAAGGATGCTGATTCCCTGCTCTTGGTTGAGCCGCCTAAAAATCTTGAAGAGTTCACGCACCATGAGTGGCGCTAAACCAAATGACGGTTCATCAAGCAGCAGCAAAGTGGGTCGCGCCATCAGTGAACGGCCTACGGCTAACATTTGTTGCTCACCGCCAGAAAGAGTTCCGGCTTGCTGAGAACTTCGTTGCCGAAGGATTGGAAAGTAGTCAAAAATCCGATCCATATCCTGGCTGACGCTCAGCCTGTCACTTCGTCGAATGGCACCCAGTTGCAAATTTTCAGTCACGCTCAATGCGCCGAAAGTCCCGCGTCCATCCGGCACATGACCGACGCCCAGGCAAGCTATGTCTTCCGTGGACAAGTGTTCAATACGACGTCCGTCGAGTTCGATGCAGCCTTGACGCAGCAGCATGCCGCAGATGGCCCGTAGGGTGCTGGTTTTACCGGCACCATTGGCGCCCAGCAGCGCGGTAATCTGCCCCGCATTGACCCGAAGACTCAGGCCGTGCAGCACCTTGCTGCTCCCATAGGAGGCGGTCAAATCCTGGATGCTTAATTGACCTCTCATGCTGCGTCTCCACCCAGGTAGGCGGCAATCACGTCAGGATGCTGTTGCACTTGTTCAGGTGTGCCCTCTGCGATCCGTCGCCCAAAGTTCAGGGCCACGATGTGATCGGAAATGGACATCACCAAACCCATGTGGTGCTCTACCAGCAGCACCGTCAGATTGAAGTCATTGCGAATCTTCTGAATGGTTTGCCCCAGTTCTTTCACTTCTTCATGGTTGAGTCCGCAGGCGGGCTCATCCAGAAGCAGCATGCTCGGCTCAGTGGCCAACGCGCGGGCCAATTCAACGCGCTTTTGGGTGCCAAATGGCAGGTCCTTCACTTTGCTTGAGGCGAATTCCTGCAGATGGAGGTACTTGATCAGGCGATCAGCTGCCGCGTTGGAGGCGGCGTTGGCACGACGGGACAAGGGCAGGCGCAGGGCATCGGCGATCAGGTTCCCCCTGGTGCGTGTGTGTGCCCCGATCCTGATGTTGTCTGTCACCGTCAAATTCTGAAAGAGCGCCAGGTTTTGGAACGTACGACCAATACCTCGCTCGGCAATCTGTTGCGCCGCAGTGGCCAGAAGGGATTGACCTCGGTACAAGATGTCCCCTGAGTCGGGCGTGTACAGACGGCTCACGCAGTTGAAGAGAGTCGTTTTGCCCGCGCCATTGGGGCCGATGAGTGCGACCACCTTACCTTCAGGAATCTTGAAACTCACGCGGTCGAGGGCGACCACGCCACCGAAGGTCACCACAACATTGCAGACGTCGAGCAGTGAAGGCGTGTGGGTTGTCGGGACGCTTGCGGCGGACATGGCAGCCCTCGTCCCTGAATTTTTGGTGGTGATGGACATGGTGGTCAGGCGAGTTACTTGCCTTTGAAGACAGGTTTTCTCTTTTCAACGAAGGCGCTACGTCCTTCAAGACGGTCCTCGCTGTTGCGAAGAATTCCAAACGACTGCTGCTCCAATTCGAGTCCTGCAGCCAAGGGGATCTCACGGCCCACAGTCGCCAGTCTCTTGACGGCAGCCACCGCCAGGGGGGCATTGGCTGCGATCTGCCGCGCTATGGACATGGCCGTCTCCATGAGCGCAGAAGGGGTGACCACGCGACTGACCAAGCCAATGCGCAAGGCTTCTTGGGCGTCGATCCTTGCACCGGTGAGTAGCATCAGCATGGCATCTGATTGGCCGATTGCACGAACGATGCGTTGGGTCCCACCAGCACCTGGAATGCTGCCAATGCACACCTCAGGCAGCCCAAATTTCGCACCTTCTGAGGCAATTCTGATGTCGCACTGCAACGCGAGTTCGAGGCCACCACCCAAGGCGAAACCATTGATGGCGCCGATCACTGGCTTGCCGGTCTGCAATGTAGCCAGGCTTGGGGTCGGGCGAACTGACCCGAAGTGCAACTCGGCAAATGTTTCATTGGGTGGCTGGGTTTTCTTCAGGTCTGCACCGGTACAAAATGAGCGGTCGCCAGCACCGGTGAGAATCACGACCCGGATGTCGCTGTCAGATGAAATTTGTTGCCAGATGGCATGCAATTGCTCAACGGACTCGGGGTCCAGTGCATTCATGGCTTCAGGTCGATTCAAGGTGACGGTTGCGATGTAGTCGCAGACTTCAATAGAGACTGTCATGTTCAGGATGCCTGTTGTTGATCGGTTTGCTTGGGCGAGAACAAGGCGTCAATTCGTGCGCTGCTGTGTCCCATCCCCAAAAGAACCTCGCGTGTGTGTTCACCCAAGCGGGGGGGTGGGCGACGTGCGGCGGGTAATTCACCGATCGCTTTGAGTGAAAAGCGTGGCATCGTGATGAGCCCTGCAGACGAGTGCTCCATTTGCTCACTCAGATTTGCCTCAACATAAGGAGGGGTGCGCACTACCTCGGCGTAGTTATTGATGGGGCCACAAATGATGTCCGCTGCCTCGAGCGCCTTGATCCACGCCTCCTTGGTTTGGAGACGCATCCGACATTCCAGTGCCATTACCAACTCCGCCCGGTGCTGAATTCGGCCAGCGAGTTCCATAAAGCGTGGATCTGTCAGTAACTCTGGCACCCCAACGATTTCACACAAGGCCTTCCACCGTGCGGGTTGGTAGGCTGCCACCATGATCCAGCCGTCAGCGCAACGCAAGGCTTCATTGGGGGCTGCATAGGGGGCCGCACTGCCTATGCGTTCGGGGATGATCTGATCAGCCAGATAGGCTGCCAGTGCCGACTGTTGGAGGGCGACAGCACTGCCGAACATACTGACATCAAGGTGCTGGCCTGTTCCAGTTTTTTCGCGTTGCGTTAGGGCGGCCAATACGCTCACCGCAGCCAAATAGCCTGTCACGATGTCCACTACTGGGACCTGAATCTTGCAAGGCGGTGCATCGGCTGACCCGGTCACACTCATCAGCCCCGCGACTGCCTGGATGACGCCATCAACACCGGGCTTGTCTTTCCAAGGGCCGCTCTGGCCATAGGCTGACACAGAGCAATAAATCAGGCGCTGATTGTGTTGTTGAAGCTTCTCATGTCCCAGGCCAAGTCGCTCCATGACGCCAGGCCGAAAACTCTCCACAACCACATCGGCCTCCAGCAGGAGCCCCCTACATATTTCAAGGTGATCCTTGTTTTTAAGGTCGAGTGCGATGCTGCGCTTGTTCCTGTTCATCGACATGAAAGTGACGCTCTCGCCATCAATCCATGGAACAAAGGCGCGCCCAAGTTCGCCACTGGGGGACTCGACTTTGATCACGTCAGCGCCCAAGTCGGCGAGCATCATGGTGCAAGTAGGTCCAGCCGCAATCTGCGTGAAATCTATGACCTTGAGTCCACTTAGAGACTGTGAAAGCATTTTTTATGTTCCGACGAAAAGTAAGTGGCTCATGAGCCTCGAATGTTGTTTTCACGAATGATTCGTGACCATTTTTCGGTCTCCAGCCTCAAGGCACTGACGGATTCGGTTGGCGACAAAGTCAAAGCTTCGAAGCCGATTCCAGCCAAGTACGCTTTCATTTCCGAGCTGTTAATGACGCGGTCAATGGCGGTCCGAAGGCGTTGAATCACATCAATCGGTGTTCCTCGTGGCACCACCACGTGGTACCAAAATCCCGCTTCAAAGCCATCAACACCACTCTCGGCGATGGTTGGAATCTCACTGGCCAGTTGCGACCGGGTGGCGGAAGCCACGCCCAGAATTTTCAATTTGCCGTTGCGGGCGTGCGGCAATAGGGAAGGGAGCCCGAGCATGGCGACGGGAATGTGCCCGCCCAGCAGATCGTTCAATGCTGGGCCGGTACCCCGATACGGGGCATGAACCAGTGGTGCGCCAGTCATGGCGGAAAAATGAATGCCGGCAAGATGCTGGGGCGATGCGATGCCCACGGAGGCGTAAGCCAATGGAGTGGACGACCTGCTTTTGGCGTAGCTGATGAACTCTCTGATAGTTTTTGCAGGGACGTTATTTCCTACCGCGAGCGCAATCGGTGAGCTGGCCAACGTTGATACAAAAACGAGGTCCTGGCTTGGGTTGAACGACAGGTTGTCGTACAGCAGCGGCAGCAGGGGGTCGCTGTTGCCACCTATTCCCATGGTGTATCCGTCAGGGGCAGCCCGGGCCACTTCAGCCAGTCCGATCGTGGTACCTGCGCCGGCCTTGTTGTCAACAATGACCGCATGCCCTAGCGCGGCAGACAAGCGCTGCGCAAGCGCACGCGCCACGGTGTCAGTCCCGCCCCCAGGAGGAAACGGCACAATCATTTTCATGTTCTTGTTGGGGTAGCTTGCTTGAGCCATCAGTGGCAAGCCAGAAGCACCTAAAGCACCTGCAGCCATGCTCTGAAGAGCGAACCGCCGGCTTATCGATCTGTTGAAAGGGGTCATTTTCTTGCTCATACAGAAACACTGCTTAGACTGCGGCCACCACAAACGTAAAGTAATTGGCCTGTGATGTAGGTCGATGCAGGTTGTGAAAAAAATCGGACAGCGTTGGCGACATCTTCAGGTTGTCCGATACGTTGGACAGGCACTGATCGTTTAAGGTCTTCAACGACTTTTTCTGTCAGGGTCTGAAAGAGTGGGGTTTCGGTGATGCCCGGTGCAATGGCGTTGGCCGTGATGCCGTAGCGTGCATATTCGAGCGCAAGACTTCGGGTGAAGCTGACCACGGCGCCCTTGGATGCCGAATAACTTGCTTGACCGCGGTTACCCAGCCAGGCTCGAGATGAAATATTGATGATCCGCCCAAAGCGTTGATTCACCATATGAGGCAACACAGCCTTTGCACAGATGAACTGAGAGTTGAGGTTGGTCTCGACAACGCGTTGCCAGAAATCGAGCGTCATCTTCTCTATCAGTTTGTCGCCGCCAATGCCGGCGTTATTGACCAGAATATCGACGCGTCCGGTTGTGTTGTGCAAGCGAGCGACTGCAAGCCCTACATCGTCCTGTGATGTCACGCTAACCTGCTGAGCGAAAACCTCTGCGCCCATTTGTTGCAACTCTGTGGTTGCCTGCGCCAAAGCAGTGATGTCAATATCCCAAATGGCGATGCGGCAACCCTGACTGGCCAAGTCCTTCGCTATGCCAAGGCCGATTCCTTTTGCTCCACCGGTCACGATAGCGGTCAGTCCCTTGAGGGATTCCGGAATAGGTGTGGCAGGTTCTTTTTTGCTGTCAGTCATTTTGAATTTCCAGGCCTAAATTGAAAATATGTGAATTGAGCAGGCCGCGTGGTCTACGCCCCAGATGCCACCACCCGTCACCTGACTCAGTCCTAAGCGGGCACCTTGCACTTGGCGCTTGCCCGCACGTTGTTGAAGTTGCTCGCAAATTTCAACGATCTGAGCCACACCCGTGGCACCAGGCGGATGACCCTTCGCAAGCAAGCCGCCGCTCGGATTGACAGGAATGCGGCCGCCCAGCGAAGTAGCGCCGCTCGTCAGCAAGTGCTTCGCCTCACCTCGTTTGCACAAGCCCAAGGCTTCGTAATAAAGCAGCTCCGATATCGTGAAGGCATCATGGAGTTCGATGAGGCTCAGGTCCTCGGGGCCAACGCCTGCCTGCTCATAGGCCAGTCGTGCTGCGCGCGCCGTAATTTCCGCTTCGGTCATATCGACGGGGCCCGTTTCGAATACACCAGACTGAACCACCGAGGCCAATACACGGACAGGTTTCGCCAGTCCCTTACCTGGCTTATTGGTCAGTACGACCGCTGCCGCACCATCAACAACACCTGGGCAGCATTGCAGCAAGGTGAGAGGATCAGCGACAGGACGAGAGGCCAGCACCTGCTCGTTTGTGACCACTTTGCAAAATGTAGCGATTGGATTAAGCGCACCATGGCGCCGGTTCTTGACAGAAACCTCCGCGAGCACTTGCGGCGACACGCCATAGTCATGCATGTAGCGGCGCGCACGCATCGCATAGAGTGCGGGCATGACCATGCCTCGTCGGTTATTCCAGTCACGCTGACCCAGTGGTAGTGCCCCCCCGCCCAGCGTGCTGAGTTGATCCATGCCAAACACCAGCACGGTGTCATGCTTGCCCGATTGAATGGCGTCAAGCGCCAGATTGAAGGCAGTCGCACCGCTGGAGCAGGCGTTGTCTATATTGAAAACAGCTTGGCCATTCGTGTGTAACTCGCGCAAAACACGCTGGCCTGGAAGGTGTCCGCCTGCGGCATTTCCACAGTAAAAGGCATCGACATCTTTGATCGTGATGCCCGCATCACTCAGTGCCTCCATTACGGCGGCTTGGGCTAGTACTTCTTCGGTCAAGTGGGGGAACTTTCCGAAGGCTGAAATACCGATGCCTGAGATGACCGCTTCACTCATGGCGTGGCTCCTGCGGCCTCTTGGAAAGCGTAATCAGGGGAGCCGTCTGGCAAGCTGTGATGTACCACTTGCATGGTTGCCCCAAGAGCTGGCTCTTTCCCTTCCTCATGGAGCATGGGGCCAAAAGCTCGAACGCCGGGCTCAAAGTCCACCATGGCGAGTGCGTAGGGGCCACGCTCGCGATCAACGTGAACGATGCTGTAGGTGTAAAGCACGCCCTTGGGGCCCAAAAGTATTTCTTGATCCGGCGTGTCACCAAGGAAAAATTCCGCTGGCGGAAACTGCCAATCGAGTTGGTCCGCTTTGCGGCTTGCAAGCAAAGTCAAGCCTTCCTGAGTTTCGACAATATGGCTTTTTTGTCGCTTTGTAATCATCATTTCCGCTGTCTCCACATCGTGCTGAAAGTGAAGAGACTTTAGGCGCTGATAGCACTTCAATCAATGCATGATTTCTCCTCTATATGTTTAGAAAGGCTAAAATATAGAGATGCAAAGATCTCACCTCCCCCTGCTCGGATTACGTGCCTTCGAGGCTACCGCTCGTCACCTGAGTGTTTCCAAGGCTGCAATGGAGTTGTGCGTGACGCCCGGCGCCATCAGTCAACAGGTCAAGCTCTTGGAGGAAAGTATTGGGGTGGCGCTCATTCAGAGAAGCGGACGTGCTATTGAGCTCACTGACGCCGGTCTGCTCTTGCAACCCCAACTGACACAGGCCCTGGACTGGATCAGCGTGGCACTCGACTCGGTGACCAGAAAACGCAGCAAATCCACCATCAAACTGACGCTGTTGCCCACGCTGGCCGAAAAGTGGCTGATGCCCAGGCTGGCAAGATTTCATGGCGCCCACCCCGAGCTGGACATTCAGATAATGACCAGCTTCCGATCCGTGGAGTTGGAGGAGGAGGATGTGGATATGGCCTCATGGATCGGCCCTAACCTTCCGTCTGGCGTCAGCGGTGTTCGCTTGTTTGATGATGAATTTATGCCGGTGTGCAGTCCGGCACTGTTGAGCGGGTCTATCCCCCTGCACAAGCCGAGTGATCTGGCCCGCTTCACGCTGCTGAAAGCGGTGCCGCGGGCTGACTATTGGAGTGCCTGGTTAACGCAAGTCGGTGAACCAGATCTCAAGGCGGCCCACAGTCTGTCGTTCGGAAGTTCTTCCTTGGCCATTCAGGCGGCGATTGATGGTGTGGGCATTGCACTGGTTCAGCACGCCTACATCAAGACCAACCTTGCGGCGGGTACGCTCGTAGCGCCTTTTGACGTCAAGGTCCGCGGCAAGAACGGCTACTACCTGGGATGGTCTGCTGCGAGGCCCGTTAGCGAGGCCTTGGCACTTTTTCGAGACTGGATTCTTGAGGAGGTGAGTCGGCCAGACCAAGCTCAGCTTATCAACGCAGGCTGACTGCCTCTTCAATGGCTTTCAGAATGAGCCCGGCGTGATCATCAAGATGGCGATCGTGGTTTGCGTTGAAATTTTTCAGCGCAAACTTGAGCAAGGTCGGGGCGTGCTCTAGGGGTATGGCGACTTCCCGCAGGGGCGTCTGCCAGCCCAGCAGATCGAAGTGCGTCTGAACTGCATGGGCGACTTTGTCGCCCAGTTGCGCATCCTGCGGCTGAACCTGCAGGTTAAGTGCGCCGCCAATGGCTGCCGTGATCTCAGGGCAAAGGTGCCCGAGGTGGCGGATCACTGCAGGCGCCATACCCGCATAGCCGTGAGACTGTGTGATACCGGGGTATCGATTGAAGAGGGCGACCGAGACCGCATAGGCGGCGCGGACCAAAATGTGGCATGACAAGGGTTTGCCGCCGTCCTCTTCGTCGCGATTTTGCAGCAGCGATGCAGCGCAAAGATCAATCCGCGCAGCATGGTCAGACGGATCAACCAGGCGGGGGTAGGCATTGCGGGCCAGCCTCCAAGCCTGATAGCGGCTGGCTTGAACCAATGGATTGGCCGTCTGTGCAGCGCCCATGCACATCAGTGCCCACCAGTAGGTTTCAAAGCTGGTCGAGCGCGCCAAGGAAGCAGGGGCAGTTGCCAAGGCCGCACTGTCCCAGAAAATAGCCCGGGGTCGGGTTTTTGGATCAAAAAATTCCAGGTGATGGACATCGCCGTGGTGGCGCACTGCCGACCCGCCCCTATTTTGAGCCGATGTAGGGGACGTCAGCACATTGAAAATCGGCACCTTGGGTGCGAGCAATTTTTGGGTTACAGGGGCCTGGCCTTCAACGTGCCGTGTCGCCATTTCCAGCAGTGGACGCTTCTCGCCGATCAACATGGCGACGACCCGGGCGCCCTTGATGACGCTGCCTGCCCCAATGGCGATCAGGGCGTCAGCGCGCAACTCCAGGGCCATTTGCGCAGCCGCTTCGATGCTTTGACTGGGCGCGCCTTCAGAAATATCTGGAAATACACCCACCAGACCGTCGCCAAGCAAGGCTGCAATTCGTTGTGTGAGTGTGGAGCGCTCATGCACGCTGCGGCCACAAAGCACGAGAGCGCGGCTTGCGCCGTTGCGGGTCAACTCGTCCTTCAGGGCATCCAGTGCATTGTGGCCTGCATACACTTTGAGTGGATAAGTGCGCGAAGTGAATTCATGTTGATTGGAATGGCTATCGGTGGTGATCATTGACAGGCTTTTAAGATTGAACAGCCTGAAATTTTTGCTTGCCTCAAGGGCCTATGACAAGGCATGATTAATCATCCAATACTTTAGTTTAGCTAAAGTATTTATCTTGGAAATAAGCATCAAAACTTGGCGTCACAAAACCTCAACCACGGGTGTTTTCGATGAATAGAAATCCGTGAAACGCGACAGAATCGACGCGTAGCGATTCGGCCAGGTCTGTAAACCATGCTCGCCATGCCCCAAGGCGCTGTGCATGAAGGCGGTCGTCAACTCGCAGGTTGCATTTTTCACTTGCGCATTGAGCAGCATGCCGCCGGTACCTGCCCGGTCGGTAAACATGCTGTGCGAACCACCAGTGAACACGGCCAGCATTTTTTTGCGGCTTCCGACCGCATCGAAAATCGCAATGCGGTCCTCGGCTGCACTGTAGTAGCCCGGTATCCTTATCACATCGTCGGTCGCTGTGATGTGCAGTGTAGGCACGCGAATCGGCTTCAAGATGCCTTTGCTGGATGATTCGCCATAAAAAGGGGGCGCCGATATCAATAGGGCGGCTTGCAGCCGCGAATCGAGCAGATCAAGCATTTGTCCGTGCCGTTTGACCTGGGCGCCTGCGGCCAACAGGGTGGTATTTGCACCGTATGAGTGTCCGGCCGCCACGATGCGCTTGCTGTCGATCAAATGACCAAGGTCGCCCCCCAACACTTGGTTCAACGCAAAGCGCAAATCATGGGCACGAGCGATTGCCTCAGCTTCCTGAGCAGCAGCTTGCAAGCGATCAACGACTGCGAAGGGGCTTCCACCTGTCCAAATTTTTCGGTCACTGCCTACATGCTGGAGATGAAGGCTGGCAAATCCTGCGCTGGCCCAGTGCCGCCCAAGGTAGCTGTAGCCGTAGCGTGAGCCACCTATTCCATGGGAAAAAACGACGAGTGGTGCCTGGTAACCCTTGTCGGTGGCCAGCGGCAAGTACAAGCGGACTGGCACTGTTCGATCTCTCTGGCTATCGTGCCAGTCCATATCCAACAGGCGATAGGTGAGATTTTTTGGCTCAGAAGTGCTCGCATGTGCTGCCAGACCCAATGGCATCATCGCAGCGGCTGATAAAGCGCCAGTTAAGACGCTCCGGCGCGACAGCATGCCTAATGGGACTTTCATTGAAGCGACCCCATCACGGCTGCGAAAGCAGCCATGTCAGGTAGGCATCGCCGCGCCGCATTGCCGCCAGATCAAGGACCGCCGTGAAAACAGCCTGAATGGCCAGTCCCATTGCGGCGCCCCGAATGATGGTTCCGGGCGATGAAAGCAGCAGCAGCACCACAATGCTCAAAACCAACAAGCTCAGTTCAACGCCAAGGTAAATTTTGAAATCCAGGATCACCTTCTGCATGCGTGGTACCTCTTCAGATTTAATTTGGTGGGGAGCCGACTGAACCATTTGTTGCACACGCGCCGTATCCAACGGACTGCGATGGTAGATCGTGATGCCAACGATGATCTGGAGCGCAGCCACCACCGATAGCGTGATCGCCATACCGTTGAAAAACGGCTTGCGAAGTACCAGCAGAAAGTAAGCCGACGCAGCCAGTGCCAATGCGCCGACTGCCATAAAAAGCATGCTCTCGTTTCGTTCAGCGCTGAAGTAAGTGGCGATGGTTTCCATGATGTACGTATTGGGTGTGTGAGTGGGTTGGCTGACTTGGTTCTGCTGTAACCCGTGTTACACGAAGTCAATGTGTTTGCGCAGCGGTAGCTCACGAATGCGCTGGCCGGTGGCGTTGAATATGGCGTTGGCCAGCGCTGGGGCCGCGGGTGGTGTGCCGGGTTCACCTACGCCGCGAATAGGGCCACCGCCTTCCAATACCCTCACGTGAATTTTCGGTGATTGACCCATGCGCACAGCTTCATATTGGTGAAAGTTGGTTTGTTCTACAGCGCCGT
>JBIKZP010000400.1:0-3133 GCA_044354655.1 Rhodoferax sp.
GCCTGCGCTTGGTAGATGGCAATCTGGAAAATGCCATTCCCGGTATTGACCTGCACGCCGCGCCAGACACCCATACCTACGGCTGCCAGTGGGTGCATGTGCGCAACGACATGCAAGCTCGCTCGCACGACGGATGGGTTCTGGCGGGTGACCTGATTTATGTCTATGAAAACATGGAAGGCACTGGCGGCGACAAAATGTACGTGCCCGTGGGACTGGCGCTGGGCAGCACCACCAATCTGGTGATGACCACTGAAGAGATCATGAAGTCCGTGGACTATGAGGTCAAACGCGTGATCCCGGTCCACGAAGAGCGCCTCAAAGAAGTATTCCCGTCGCGCATCCTGTCCAATGGATTGCGTATCAGTGAGATATGTCTGGCTACCGGCCAGAAGTCCCTGGTTGCATAAGGTCACACATGGCATTCATCAATTACCTCACACAGATCAATTTTGATTTTGGCGCCATCGCGCAGCTCCAGGCCGAGTGCGAACGCGTCGGCATGCGAAAGCCACTAGTCGTCACCGACGCTGGCGTGCGCGCCGCCGGTGTGCTCGACATGGCGCTGGCAGCGCTGGGCAGCACGCCGTATGCCGTGTTCGACCAGACCCCCTCCAACCCCACCGAAGCCGCAGTGCGTGCGGCGGTGGCTTTGCTCAAGGCCGAGGGCTGTGACGGCCTGATCGGCGTGGGTGGCGGCTCCAGCCTGGACCTGGCTAAAGGCGTGTGCATTGCGGCCACCCACGAAGGGCCGCTCAAGACCTACGCCACCATTGAAGGCGGCAGCGTCAAGATCACCGACAAGGTGCTGCCCTTCATCGCGGTACCCACCACCGCAGGCACGGGCAGCGAAGTGGCACGCGGCGCCATCGTGATCGTGGATGACGGGCGCAAGCTCGGATTTCACAGCTGGCTGATCATGCCCAAGGCGGCCATTTGCGACCCGGAACTCACCCTGGGCTTGCCGCCCTTTCTTACTGCTGCTACCGGCATGGACGCCATTGCCCACTGCATGGAAACCTTTATGGCGCCCGCCATCAACCCGCCGGCCGATGGCATTGGCCTGGACGGTCTGATGCGCGGATGGGGCAACATCGAACGCGCCACCCGCGACGGCAGCGACCGCGAAGCACGCTGGAACATGATGAGCGCCAGCATGCAAGGCGCCTTGGCGTTCCAGAAAGGCCTGGGGTGCGTGCACAGCCTCAGCCACAGCCTGGGTGGCGTCAACCCACGGCTGCACCACGGCACCTTGAACGCGCTGTTTTTGCCCGCAGTGGTGCGCTTTAACGCCTCGGCCGACTCCATCCAGAAAGACAAACGCTTGCAGCGCATGGCCCATGCCATGGGCATTGGCAGTTGCGATGCTTTGGGGACCGAAATCGCCCAAGCGATCCGCGACATGAATGCCCGCCTGGGTTTGCCCACAGGCCTGGCGGTACTTGGCGTGACCCCGGACATGTACGAGCGGATCATCGACGGCGCGGTGGCAGACCATTGCCACAAGACCAACCCAAGAATAGCCACGCGCGACGATTATCGGGAGATGCTTTCAGCGTCGGCCTGATACTTTGTGCCTTTAAGACGTTCACAGGCAACTGCCAACATGCAGAGAAATCTGTCGGGCCATGTGACGAGTGGCAGGAACAGCACTATCAGCAACATCGCGGCGGACTCCGTCTTCCGCCAGTGATCCAGCAAAAACGCCCCTCACGGGGCGTTTTTCATTTCGGCTAGAAAGTCGGACAAATACGCACGCGCATAGTTCTCCCTGCGCTGCTCCAATAAATCAAGCCAACCCACACACCGTCTTCGAGCTGTCCCAGCTGCTGAGCGCCTGGCTCAGGTCAACGCCACGGCGCATGGCGGTCATTTCGGCCACGATGCTCATGGCAATTTCAGGGGGGGTTAAGGCGCCTAGGTTCAGACCAACCGGGCCACGCAGTTGTGCTGCTTCGGCTTCGGACACGTCAAATTCAAGCAGGCGTTTGCGGCGCTGGGCGTTGTTGTGGCGTGAGCCCAATGCGCCCACATAAAACGCGGGGGTGCGCAGGGCTTCCATCAGGGCCAGGTCGTCTAGCTTGGGGTCGTGTGTGACGGCCACCACGGCGCTGTTGTGGTCCAGGTGCATGGCCAGCACCAAGTCGTCGGGCATCTTGGTAGACAAGGTCACACCGTCCAAGGTATCCCAGCCTTCGTGGTATTCGGCGCGCGGCTCGCACACCGTCACCTGGTAGTCCAGCATGACGGCCATGGCCGCCAGGTAGCGCGAGAGTTGGCCACCTCCAACAATCAGCAAGCGCAGCCGTGGACCGTGCACGGTGGTCAGGCTTTGGCCGTCAAACTGTAGCTTGTCGCCCTGGGTGGCAGCGGTCATTTGCACCTGCCCGGTGGTCATGTCCAGGCGCCTTTCCACGCGCTGGTGTTGCTCAATTTGCTGCAGCAATTCATGCAGTTGCGACTGCACCGATAACGGCTCAAGTACCACTTGCACCGTGCCGCCACAGGGCAGGCCAAAGCGGCGCACTTCTTCTGCCGTCTGGCCGTAGGTGGTGGTTTCGGGTGTGTGCATGGCCAGTTCACCAGCGGCCACACGGCGAATCAGGTCGTCCTCAATGCAGCCGCCAGAGACCGATCCGGCCACTTGTCCATCGTCGCGAATGATCATGAGCGAGCCGGGTGGGCGTGGGGCCGAGCCCCAGGTGCGCACCACGGTGCCCAGCACCACGCGGTGGTTCCGGCTTTGCCAGTCCAGGGCGGTGCGGATCACGTCGATGTCAATGCTGTTCATGTGCGGGCCTTCTCCGGTGGGTTGCTTCAAAGCGGTTCATAGGTCAGGGGGAATTATGCGGTGATCGGAGGGGCATCAGGTGACGGACAGGGGGCTGCTGGCGGTTTGCAAACGCCGCCATACATGCACCATATGCCATGTCGCCAGCCCGCCCAGCAAAGACAGCGCCAACTGCAAGGCCGCAGGCCCATGCAGTGGGCTGGCCACACCCACCAACACCAGTAAAACAGGCCCAAGCAACACGGCCAGACTTTTTGCAGGCCGAGACGAGACGGCACCCGCCAAGCCCTGGGGTGCGCGGTTTCGGCTGCAGTGCACGGCCCAGGCCAGCGAGGGCAGCAG
>JBIKZP010000050.1:0-9593 GCA_044354655.1 Rhodoferax sp.
GCTAGCGCCGCCATTGGCGTTACTGGTTCCGCCTGTTGAGGTGCTTGCACCAGCAGACAATGAACCGCCAGTGGCTGCACCCGCTGCGTTACCGCTGGAGGTGTTGGTGCCGCCGTTGGCAGAGCCGCCCGCTGCGGTGGGCACAGTGCCGCCATTGGTTGGCGCAGGCACCAAGCCACCGCCATTGGCCATACCGCCATTGGCAGGCCCGGTTTTGCCCAGTGAGCCACCGATGGTGGACGAGCTGCCACCATTGGTGGAGGCTTTGGCTGCATCAGCCGATGCCGAGCCGGCGCTGGAATCAACAGAAGAACCACCGCCGACTGCTTTGCCACTCGCAGCACCGCTGCCACCAATGCCACCTGAGCCGCCTGTGGCGCCGCCGGTTTTACCGCCGTTGCCTGAAGCCATGCTGTTGCTGGATCCGCCGTCACCAGCTGCACCGCCTTTGACCCGGCTCATAGCATCGGCTGTACCACCAGAGCCACCCATGTCGCCATTGGCGTTACCCGATGTGGCATTTTTAGCCGCGCCGCTGGCGCCTCCATCACCCGCTGTGTTGGCGCCCACTTTGGCACTGCCGTTGGAAGCCGTGCCGTTGGTGGCTACGCCGCCCATGCCGCCATTGGCACCCTCACCGCTGGTCGCACCGGCACCCGCGCCGCCCATGCCCGCTGCACTGCCGCCAGTCGCTGCACCGCCCACACCGCCCTTGGCCATACCGCCATTGGCATTGCCCGAGTTGGTGGCCATATTGCCGACACCCGTGATGGTGTTACCCGACACGGTACCGTTCAATGTGCTGGTGGCGTTGGCCGAGGTCTGGTTGAAAGAATCGGTCATGCTGGAAGTAGCCGTGGCGCCATTGTTGGCTGCTGCTGCACCCTGGGCAGTGGCTTTGGCGCCGCCGCTTGAGTTGTTGTTGTTGTTGTTCTTGCTGACAGAGCTGGTGGAAGAGCTGGTAGATGTTTCAGTATTGGTATCCGTGTTGGTGGAACTGTCCGTGTTGGTTTGTGTGGCATTGGAGTATTCGTTGGCAGTAGGTCCGGAGTTTTTGCTCTGGTCCGAGGTTGCTGTCGCAGTTTGCGGACCCGTTACAGCGGCTGCCCCACCTGCACCTGGGCTAATGCCGTCCGTGAGCATGGGGGTAGTGGAGGCGCTGCTGCCAGTACCTGTGGTGGTGTTGTTGATGGTGGGGTTAGCCATAGCTTGGCCAGCCAGGCCAAAAGCAACAGCAATAGCCGACGCCAATAGGGTCTTTTTCATAGTATTTCCTTTAAACAGGTTTCGAGGTGGAGACTGACATGGCTCGACGCGCACAGGCGCCAATCCACCACCTGCTTGGCAACTTTGGTGCCAGCACAAGACAGACCTGCGTCAAGCACCTGTAATTGCTGGAGAAAATATTTTTCCAGGGCTATGGCATGGCACGAAAACAGGCCCCGAAGCCGCCGCAGATGGCACGCCATTGCACCGGCTGTCCACGCGATGTGACAGGCGGCTTGATACGTGGCAGCTGCGGGTTTGAGAAGACGCAATCGGCGCCAGCTCAGCACACAAAATTCAAGGCTTGGTGATGTGTGCAAGGACATTGCGCTGGTTGTCACAAGCCCGCGACACGCCTGACTGCTTACCCGCTGATTGACTGCCGTATCGTTGTCACAGCGCTGTGACCCACGATGGGTCACGGCTTGCTCGTGCCCCTGCAAATTACAGGCTGATGCCATGCTTTTGCATCAATCGGTACAGCGTCATGCGCGAGACGCCCAGTTGCCGGGCTGAATGGGTGATGTTGCGGTCGTTGCGTTGCAGGCTGTCATGAATAGCACGTATTTCGGCTTGCACACGCGCCTCGTCCAGCAAATCGCCCTGGCTGCTCTGACTGTGCGCCCGTGGTAAGGGCTGCGGCAGGTCGAGGTCCTGCGGCGTCACCAGGCGGCCCTCGGCCATGACCACGGCACGTCGAATGCGGTTGATCAGCTCGCGTACGTTACCCGGCCAATCGTGTGCCTCAATGGCTTGCAGGGCCTCGGGGCCCAAGCCCTTGAGTCGTGACTTTCTTTCGGCCGAGAACTGCTCAAAAAAATGTCGGGCCAGTAACCTCAAATCTTCCTTGCGCTCACGCAAGGCGGGTACGGTCAAGGGCAGCACGTTGATGCGGTACAGCAGGTCTTCACGAAAGCGACCGGCACGCACCGCGTCATCCAGGCGCATATGGGAGGCCGCAATCACCCGCGCATCGACCCGTATGCTTTGTGTCGAGCCCACACGGTTGATGGTCTGTTCTTGTAGAAATCGTAATAAGTTGGCCTGCAGTTCCAGCGGCAGGTCGGCAATCTCATCGAGAAACAAAGTTCCACCACTGGCTGATTCGATCAAGCCCTGTTTTTTTTGCAGCGCACCGGTAAAGGCGCCTCGCTCATAGCCAAACAGTTCAGACTGAATCAGGTTGGCCGGAATGGCGCCACAGTTGACGGCAATGAACGGGCCTTTGGCGCGCGAGGAGCGGCGGTGAATGGCATGCGCGGTCAACTCCTTGCCACTGCCGCTTTCACCCCATATCAACACCGGCGCCTCAGCTTGGGCCACCTTGGCAATCTGGCTGTAAAGCTGCTGCATGGCGACACTTTGGCCCACAAAATCCGGGTCTTTCGACAAAGCACCGGGGGCGGCCTTCGACACAGACATGTCGTTGAGCAAACCGGCAAAACCAAAGGCATGGCCCAGGGCGTGATTGAGGCGCACCGGGTCTATCGGCCAGGTGTGAAAATCAAACAAGCGTTGGGCCACCAGACTGCGGCACTCCGTGTGCCGCAGCCAGTCCGGCGGGAACACGCCAAGCCATTGCATGGCCGGGTGGGCATCCAGCAAGTGCTGCAAATTTTGCAGCGTAGGCAACCTAGGAAATTGCAAGCCATCGTGCGAATGCTCAGGCTGCACCAAAAGCAGCCCTACCGGCAAGGCCTGCTTTTTCAACAGCGTGATGGCAGCGCTCAAGCCGTCGGCCTGGCACACGGCCCAGCTTGTTGACAACGCCGTCGGCGCCGCACTGGATGCAGCACTTGACGGCGCACCGGGCGGGTTAGGCCCCATGCAGACCACCAGCAAGGGCCGAAGCGTCACGTTCATTTCCAAATGGGTATTTCCTCTCTTGGCTGGAGGCGCTATGCCCAAGCTCTGGCGTGTGGGCTTTGATCGGCCATGTCACAGCTTGTAGCGTAAGAGGCACACCTGAAAACCCGTTGATCTTTGTCACCAAAGCCCACCGGTCCTGTTATTTACTGCGTGTCGCTCTTGATGTTTCTCAATTCTGAAATACCTGTTTCTCCAATACTGGCTGCAGACTTTTGACACCCCTCTTGACCCCCCTCTTTTACCCCCACTACCTGCGGAGAATTGATTGATGAAATCCACTAAGTTCGGCACCCTGTGCCTGATCAGTGCGGCGCTGCTGGCTGCAAGCCAGGTGGCCACAGCACAAACACCGGCAGCACCGGTTGGGCAAGCCCCTCAGGCCCCGCAAAGCCCACCCGAAGTGGCGCCATTGTTTGAACAACCCGGCGTGCTGACGCCACGCGGTCAGCTGGTGCTGGAGCCGTCTTTCCAGTTCGGTTATTCGTCCAACAACCGGGTGGCCCTGGTGGGCTACACCATCATTCCCGCCTTGCTGGTGGGCTTGATTGATGTGCAGGAAATCAAGCGCAACACCTCCACGGCGGCCATAACAGGGCGTTGGGGTTTAAACAACCGCCTGGAGATGGAAGCCCGGGTGCCCTACGTCTACCGGTCGGACTCGAATGTGAACCGCGAGGCCGCCATTCCGGGTGCCACCAACGGCGTGTTCTCCGCCAGCGGCCAGGGCGTGGGCGACGTTGAAATGGGGCTTCGCTACCAGATTAACAGCGGTGGCGTGGACCAGCCCTTCTATATTGGCGCGCTGCGCCTGAAAACCCGCACTGGGCGCGACCCGTTTGAAGTGGTAACTGATTGCAAGGTCAAATGTGTCGACAACGCCTCTGGCACCGGGTTGCCGCTGGACCTGCCCACCGGATCAGGCTTTTACTCCTTGCAAACCGGCCTGACCGTGCTTTACCCATCCGACCCGGCCGTGCTATTTGGCAGCCTGACCTACACCCACAACTTCAAACGCGAGAACGTGTACCGCCAATTGCTGAGTGGCCAGCAGGAACTGCTGGGCACGGTGGAGCCGGGCGATGTCTACGGCTTCAACTTCGGCATGGGGCTGGCGCTCAACGAGAAGGTGTCGTTCAGTATTGGCTATGACCACAGCTCGGTGGGGCGCACCGTGGTGAACGGCGGGGTGGCTTCGGGCTCGGTACGTACCCAGTTGGCCACCTTGCTGCTGGGCTATTCCTACCGTTTCAACCCCAGCAGCACCCTGAATGTCTCGGTGGGCGCCGGGCTAACCCGTGATACACCGGACGTGTCGCTGACGGTGCGCCTGCCAGTTACCTTTTGAGTTCACTGAAACGGGGTACCCCAGAAACAGACCCGCCAGCCTTTTCAGGGGCTGGCGGTTGGTGGTGGGGACCCCATGCCGGCTTGTCAAGCCGACACGTCTGGAGGCATCCCCATCCGTTCTGGTGTCAAAACATCAGAACTCGGTTCAATCCCTTGAACCCCCCAGCTTTGTGCCTGCTGCCTAGCGCTTGACGTCAGGCTTAAGGCACGACTTGACTGTAATTTTTGCTGGGGCGCCCTGTTTTGAAAAACCGCAAAGGATGGTGATGTTGAAGAAAAAATAGGCCCTTGAACAAAGCGGGATGCCTACATTGCTACAGCGCAAGCCGCAGAAAAAAACGCCCCCGCATCATGGGCGCTGATTTTTTAAAGCGAGGCAAACCCATGAAAAACCTACTGGTGGTTTATTTTTCACGTACCGGGTTCACCCGCATCGTGGCGCGGCAACTGGCGCGCGCCTGCCATGCCGACCTGGAAGCCATTGACGACCTGCAAGGCCGCAGCCATGCCACGGGCTATGTGCAGTCTGCGTTCGAGGCCTTGTGCCATCAAAGACCACTCATCGACCGGGCCACCCATGCACCGCAAGACTATGCCTTGGTAGCCATAGGCACACCCATCTGGATGTGGAACATGGCCAGCCCGGTGCGCAGCTACCTGCTACGCCATCGTGGGCAATTTCAGCGCGTGGCGTTTTTTTGCACGTATGGCGGCTCGGGCAGCCGCAAGGTGCTGAGCGACATGCAAACACTCAGCGGGCAGCAAGCCGTGGACATGCTGGCCCTGCGCGACGATGACATCACAGCGCGGCACTTTCACGAACCCCTGCTGCGCTTTAGCCAAGCCATTGAACGGGCCAGCCGGGAGCCTGTCAGCACGGGCATGGTGCCCTTTCACCCAGCCGTCGGCGAAGACGCACATGCCATCAAACTCTGAGGTCAACCCCATGAAGAAAAAAACCGCTGGTGCTGTGCGCCTGAGTCGAAAAAAATACACCTTTCAGCTACCGCTGGACGTAGCGGCGCACTTGGAGGCCCTGTGCGAAATGCATGCTGACACCCGCCGCGCCCAGGTGCTGGCCGATGTGCTGGCGCTGGGCTTGGCGCAGGTCACACAAGCGCACACAGAGGCCCATGCACAACCCCACGCAGCGGCCCGCGCAAGCCAAGCTGCTGAGTGGTCAGCACCCGACACCAAACAGGCCATTTACCTGTTGACCGGACCGTTCGCCGAATTTCACAAACTGGTGCGCGTGCACCACCTGGCTTTAGAACATGAACAGTCCGGTGATGAACCGATACCGCCTGCGGTGAACCACTACCGGCTGGTGGATTTGGAATAAAAAAATATAAAGATTAAGGCCGCTGTCCGGTTACAGCGGGCCCCGCGCTGCCTGCAACAGGTCGCGCGTTTTGAGCGCTTCACGCCGGGCGGCGGCGGAAAAATCGTCGCCCGAGGAGGCGTACAACACCGCGCGCGAGGAGTTGACGATGATGGGCGCATTGGGGCGCCAGCCAGCCCTGACGGTGGCCACGGCATCGCCGCCTTGCGCGCCTACGCCGGGAATGAGCAGGGGCACGGTGGGTGCCACGGCGCGTACCCGTTCAATCTCTGCGGGGTAGGTAGCGCCCACCACCAGGCCGAGCTGACCGTTGAGGTTCCAGGGCCCTTGTGCCAAGCCGGCAATGTGCTCGTACAACAGCGGCTCACCGGGCACGCTGGCCAGGCGCTGGTTCTGAAAATCGTCACCGCCGGGGTTGGAGGTGCGGCACAGCAGGAAGGCGCCTTTGCCGTGGTACTTGAGGTAGGGCTGCACCGAATCAAAGCCCATGAAGGGCGACAGCGTGACGGCATCGGCCCCATAGCGCTCGAAGGCTTCGCGGGCGTACTGTTCGGCGGTGCTGCCAATGTCGCCGCGCTTGGCGTCCAGAATAACGGGCACCTGCGGCGCAGTGGCGCGCATGTGGGCCATCAGACGCTCCAGTTGGTCTTCTGCGCGGTGCGCGGCAAAGTAGGCAATTTGCGGTTTGAAGGCAATCACCAGGTCGGCGGTGGCGTCCACCATGGCGGCGCAAAAGTCGAAGATGCGGCTGGCGTCACCGCGCCAGGCACCCGGAAATTTGGTGGGTTCGGGGTCTAGCCCCACGCACAGCATGGAGTTGTTCTGTCGCCCGGCGGCGTTGAGCTGGTCTAGAAAAATCATGGCGTGATTGTAGGGAGCGTCTGGCGCCGGTCGGTGCGTTCAGGCGGTGGGGATAACGCTGCGCGCCAAGCACAAATCGGCCCAGGCGGCGGCTTTGGCCAATGGCGTGCGCAACAAGGTGGACGGGTGGTAGCTGACGATGACGGGCACACCCTGAAATTGGTAGACGGTACCGCGCAGCTGCCCCAAAGGCGTGCCGGCCGCTTCGGGATGTTGTGCACGCAGCAGGCTCAGGGCGGCAAAGCGGCCCAGAGCCAGGATGACTTTGGGCTGTACCAGCGCCACTTCGCGCGCCAGGTACTGGGCGCAGATGGCGAGTTCTTGCGCATCGGGCACCCGCACCTGGGCCGGGCGGCATTTGACAACGTGGGTGAGGTAGGCGACATGCGCGGGGCTGACCTGCGCCCCCATACGCTGCACCCCCACAGCCTTGAGCATGTTGTCAAACAACTGCCCAGTAGCGCCCACCAAGGGGCTACCGGCACGTTCTTCGTCTTCGTCGGGCGGCTCGGTCACCACCAGCCAGTCGGCGCGGGGTGGGACTGGCGCGTCAGAATCTGCGCCAAACACTGGGGCGCGCCGGCCGGTGCAGAGTTTGCAGGCCTGGCAACTGGCCACGGTCTGCGCTAGGGCGGGCCAGTCCAGCCCAGCCACGGCTTCGATTGGGATGAGCGAGGCAGGGGCAGATACAGATGAAAGTGTGGGTGTGGGTGTGGGTGCCTGGGTCGTTGGCTGCAAGGCCTTGACCGCCGCCTGGTAAGCGCTGGTGCTGCTGGATTCAGGCGCAGCGCGCGGCGCTGCAAGCTCGGCTGCGGCAGGTTGCCACACGTGCACGCCCATCTCTTTAAGCATGGCGCGTTGGCGGGGATCTAGATCGAGGCTCATGGCTGCATTTTCACAGACGCCGGCTCATCACTACGGCGTCTTCGCGCTGGAGGTGGTCGGGGTAATAGTTTTTACGCAGGCCGACGCGGGTAAAACCATAGCGCTCGTACACCGTTAGGGCGCGCGTATTGCCCACGCGCACTTCCAACCAAAGCGTCTCGCAGCCCTGGCCGCTGGCCCAAATGGCGAGCGCGTCAAGCATCAGGCGCGCCCAGCCCTGGCTGCGAAAGCTCGGCGCCACGGTGATGTTGAGCAGGTGCGCCTCGTCCACGCCTTTCATGGCCACAAAATAACCCAGCACGGTGTCGCCGCCCATCAACACCTGGGCCTGGTAGCCGGCATGCAGGGTGTCTAAAAAATTGGTGCGATTCCAGGGATGGGCGTAAGCCTGCTGCTCCACGGCCAGCACGGCGTCGAGCTGGTCCAGCGTGAGCGGCTCAAAGCGGGCAGAGGCGGTGTCGGGCAAGTGATCGGGTACGGGGATCATGGCCAGGTATCGGATTGCAAGCCTTAGGTCTCAGTGACCCGAACCCGCCAGAGTTGCCGCTTTTTGCACCGCGCGCTCCTGCGTGGTCTGGGCCACCTTGTCGCGCACGTACAGCGGCAGCGCCTGCTCAGGGGGCACGTCAGCCCCCATAGCCAGCAAAGCCGGCGCCAGCCGCAACAAGGCGCTGGCCGTGGGCAAGACACTCAGGCGCGGCGACTGACCAGGCACCAAACGCTCGCCGTAGTGGGCAAACACATTGCCGGCCAAGGCCCAATCGTCATCGGCCAGCAGTTGCTCGGGGCGCAGCAGGCCCGGCGCTTGGTGCTGTGCCCATTGGCCATTGGTGAACACATAGGCTGCGGCGTACAGCTCGTCCATGCGCGCGTCCAGCAAGGCCAGCACCTGCCAGTGCGGCGACTGGGGCGCGTGCTCAAAGCGGGCGGCTTCGGCCACGGCCAGCAGGCTGTCAATGGGCAAGACCGATAGTCCGGCGCCAAACGCCAGCCCTTGCGCCACCGAGCAGGCCGTGCGCAAGCCCGTGAAGGAGCCCGGGCCACGGCCAAAGGCAATGGTGCGCAGGTCGGCCAAGTCCAGCTCGGCCTGGGCCAACAGCGCCAGGGTGTCGGGTATCAGGCGGGTGGAGGTTTGTGCCCCGCCCACGGCGGTGTGCTGCCAGGTGCGCACAACGCCGTCTACCGTGCGTTGCACGGCAATCGACATACTGTCGGTGCTGGTGTCAAAAGCCAGCAGGTTCATGGCTTGACCACCACCGTGGCGCGCACACCAAACAAAATACCCAGCGTGACCATCATCAGCCCCGCGCCCAGGTTCCAGTACAAGGGCTCACCCAGCAGCAGCACCGCCCCCATGGCCGACAAGCCCGGCACCAGCGCGGTGATCATGGTGGAACGCACGGCACCGTAGTACTGCAGCATCTTGGTGAACGCAATGCCCGAGATCACCACCGACCAGCCGCCCTGCATCAGCATTTGAAACACGATTTCGCGCCAACTGGCCTCCAACACATGGCCCGTCACGGCATGGCTGAGCAACAGCACGGCGTAAATCGGCAACCAAGTGAAACAGCCAAAGGCGGTAATGGCCACGGTGGCGCGCACCGCGTCGAGCCGGTAGTGGCGCGCCAGCACGCTGTAGGTGCCCCAGCACATGGCGGCCATCATGAACATGAGGTCGCCCTTCCAGACTTCACCGCCCTGAAAAGCACGCAGCAGACTGGCGCCCCCCACCAACAAGTCGCCCAGCACAATGCAGACCAGTCCGAGGGCGCGCAGGGGCGTGATGCGATCCCCCATGATGACAGCGGCCAGCAGCGTGGTCCACAGCGGCAGGCTACCGGGCATGAGCACGCTGGCATGGGTGGCGGGTGCCAGCGCAAAAGCGTTGTAAGCCAGCAGCGCATACAACACACTGCCAAACAGCCCCAGGGTGGCGGTCAAACGCAGTGGCAGCGGTGACACGCCCAGCAGGGACGACTGGCCCTCGCCGCGCGCACGGTCGCGGCGCACCAGCCACCAG
>JBIKZP010000401.1:0-3121 GCA_044354655.1 Rhodoferax sp.
AAGTTGGCCGGCTCGGCGCCAAACAACTTGATGGTGTCCATGGTGGCCATGGCCAGGCCGGCACCGTTGACCAGGCAGCCAATATCGCCGTCCAGGCTGATGTAGGCCAGGTCGAACTTGCTGGCTTCCACTTCCGCCGGATCTTCTTCGTCCAGATCGCGGTACGCCACGATTTCGGGGTGGCGGAACAGGGCATTGGCGTCAAAGTTGAACTTGGCGTCAATCGCCTTGATGTTGCCATTGCCTTCAAGAATCATGGGGTTGATCTCGACCAGCGAGGCATCCGTGTCCATGTAGACCTTGTAGAGCTTTTGCAACACGTCCACCGCTTGCGCGGTAGAACCGGCAGGCACGCCAATCGCATCGGCCAATTTCTTGGCCTGCTCGGCGGTCAGGCCCGTGGCGGGGTCCACAATTTCAGTGAGGATTTTCTCGGGCGTGGAATGCGCCACTTCTTCAATGTCCATGCCGCCTTCAGACGAGACGATCATGGCCACGCGCTGGGTAGCGCGGTCGGTCACGGCCGACACGTAGTATTCTTTTTTGATGTCGGCGCCGTCTTCAATCAACAGGCGACGCACTTTTTGCCCTTCGGGGCCGGTCTGGTGCGTGATGAGCTGCATGCCCAAAATTTCACCCGAGATTTTTTTCACCTCGTCGATGGAACGCGCCAGCTTGACACCGCCACCCTTGCCACGGCCACCCGCGTGAATCTGGGCCTTGACCACCCACACCGGGCCACCCAATTTTTGAGCGGCTTCCACCGCCTCTTGAACGGTGAAGGCCGGGATGCCGCGAGGCACCGGCACACCAGCTTGACGCAAGATTTCCTTGCCTTGGTATTCGTGAATCTTCATGAGGGCTTTCTCAGGAATAGGTGGATTTTTCCGCACAACAGGCAAATAAGACCTGCCGTACGGGGACTGGACAAATTAATCTTGAAATGTATCATGCTGCAACGCACCAAACTTTAGCTGGCCTTACAAGGCGGCTTTTCACGTTCACTGCTTTTTTGACCATGCACAAAATATTTATTGATGGCGAAGCCGGCACCACCGGCCTGCTCATTCGCGAACGGCTAGCAACCATGGCCGGCATCGAGGTCGTCAGCATTGCGCCCGAGCTGCGCAAGGACGCCAGTGCCAAGCGCGCGCTTATGGCGAGTGTGGACCTGGTCATTCTGTGCCTGCACGACGAGGCCGCGATCGAATCCGTGGCCATGGTGGACGAATTGGCCAAAACCACCGGCCAGCCTGGCCCCAAAATCATTGACGCTTCTACCGCGCACCGCACGGCGCCGGGCTGGGTGTTTGGTTTTCCAGAACTGGCCGCTGGCCAGCGCCAGGCCGTGGTGCAGGCGCGCCGCGTCAGCAACCCGGGCTGTTACGCCACCGGCGCCATTGCGCTGATTCGCCCGCTGGTCGACGCCGGCTTGCTGCCGCGCGACTTTGCGCTCACCCTGCCCGCCATCAGTGGTTATTCGGGGGGCGGACGCAGCTTGATCGAAGCCCATGAGAAAGGCGAAGCCCCGGCGTTTGAACTGTATGGACTGGGCCTGAAGCACAAGCACATTCCCGAGATCATGAAATACACCGGGCTGCAGCGCCGCCCGCTGTTTATGCCTGCGGTAGGCAACTTCCGCCAAGGCATGCTGGTGCAGCTGCCGCTGCACCTGGACCAGTTGCCCGGACGCGTGACCGCCCAGGACCTGCGCGACGCCCTGGCCGACCATTACCGTGGCAGCGACTGGGTCAGCGTGGAACCTCCCACGCCCGACAACAAGCTTGACGCGGCGGCGTTGGCCAACACCAACAAAATGGAACTGCGCGTGTTTGCCAACCAAGGCGTGAGCGACGACTTTCACCACGCCGTGCTGGTGGCTCGGTTAGACAACCTGGGCAAAGGCGCCAGCGGTGCCGCCGTGCAAAACCTGCAATTGATGTTGGGCTTGTAAGGACTGGCCGGCGTCAATCGTCGTTATTCCCAGTCACCACCCGGCGGATCACGTCGCCGCCGAAGCCCCGCGCAGCCAGAAAGCGCATCTGGCGCGCGGTTTCTTGCGGGCTACTGGCCGGGTCGCCAAATTTTTTACGCCAGACCTCCCGCGCCCGCTCCAGCTCGGTGCTTTTAAGCCTTTCCAGCGCGGCGTTGACAGCTTGGGGTTCCAGCCCCTTGCCTTGCAGTTCTTGCCGAATGCGCGCCACGCCGAGTTTGCCGGCGCGCCGGTTCAGTACCGACTCAATCACCCGCTGCTCATTGATAAACCCCTTGGCCTGCAGCTCATCAAGTGCGCGGGCTAGGGCTCCAGGCTCTTCTTCATGAGGCTTGAGCTTGGCCTCAAGTTCGGCCCGAGAATGCTCGCGGTTGCTGAGCAAGCGCAGGGCGCGGCCTTTGAGGGACGGTGGGGGCATGGCCATGTCGCGGTCCTGAAGAGGGAGGCGGGGAACGGGAAGTGGGGAAGTGGGGAAGGGGCAAAGGGCGCCCATGGGTCAGCAGCACGCGCTGCCAGCCCCATGCCGGCCCACCGTGTTTAGACGGCGGCTTTTTTGCTGGCGGGCTTGGCTTTGGCCTCCGGCTCAGCAGCGCCTGGCAGCAAAGGAATGCCCAGGGAGGTGCGCACCTTGTTTTCAATTTCCATGGACAACTCGGGGTTTTCGCGCAAGAACTCACGGGCGTTGTCGCGGCCTTGGCCAATTTTTTCGCCGTTGTAGGCGTACCAGGCACCCGACTTGTCCAGAATGTTGGCGGTCACGCCCATGTCGATGATTTCACCGTGGCGGCTGATGCCTTCGCCAAACAAAATATCGAACTCGGCGGTCTTGAAGGGTGAGGCCACCTTGTTTTTAACCACCTTGACGCGGGTTTCGTTGCCAATGGCTTCATCGCCCTTTTTGATGGTGCCAGTGCGGCGAATGTCCAGCCGCACCGAGGCGTAGAACTTGAGCGCGTTGCCGCCGGTGGTGGTCTCGGGGCTGCCAAACATGACGCCGATCTTCATGCGAATCTGATTGATAAAGATCACTGTGCAATTGGTTTTCTTAATATGGGCGGTGAGCTTGCGCAGCGCCTGGCTCATCAGGCGGGCTTGCAGGCCGGGCAGCGAGTCGCCCATTTCGCCTTC
>JBIKZP010000522.1:0-3118 GCA_044354655.1 Rhodoferax sp.
AAGTGCATGATGCCGTTTCGCCCGCCGAATTGATGCACTACCGCGAACTGCGCCTGTGCGGCAAAGGTGAGGTCGCCAGATTCGTGGCCGAGCGCGCCAGCACCATTGGCGGGCGACTGCCCGTCAACACCAGCGGTGGCCTGAACTCACGCGGTCATCCGGTTGGTGCTACCGGAGTAGCCCAGTTGATCGAGTTGACGCTGCAGTTGCGGGGCGACGCTGGACCGCGACAGGTACAAGGAGCGCGCATGGCGCTGGCCCACAATTCGGGCGGCTGGGTCGGTGAAGACCCGGCAGTCAGCGCCGTCCACATTATCGAAAGGACCAGCTGAAATGCAGGCCATGCCAAAAACCAACCCGGCCCTATTCTTCCTGGACGACGAAGCACCCGGTGCGCCCGGACTCAGGGGCTCCAAGTGCAAGTCCTGCGGTCACACCGTGCTCCTGCACATCGCGGCCTGCCCGAAGTGCGGGGCGCGCGACCTGGAGGTGGTGTGCATCGGGCAGCGCGCGACCCTGGGGGAATCATCCGAAGTTTTCCACTCGGCCGACGGCTTCGAGGCCCCTTACTTCATCGGCTTGATCCGGACCGACCAAGGGCCGTGCACCTTTGCACCCATCGCTGTGGCGCCGGGTACCCACTTAAAGGTAGGCATGCCATTGCGGTTCAAGCTGCTGCCACGGCCCGACGGGCGCGTAGGCTTTGCCTATGCCCTGGCGGAGGGGGTGGCGTGAACCTTGCCGACCAACTCCACAAGGCCGCCCGCCTGTACGGCGAGGGCATTGCTGCGCGCTGCGGCAACGAGACCCGCACCTTCGCCGAGATCGATGAGCGCAGCAACCGCCTGGCCAACGCCTTGCTCGCCCGGGGACTGAAACCGGGTGACCGCGTGACCACTTGGATGGAAAACTCTATCCGCTGCTTGGAGCTGGACTTCGCACTGGCCAAGGCCGGCCTGGTGCGTGTCTCGCTCAACCCCCGACTTACTGCACGCGAGGCTCAATTCATCTTTCAGGATAGTGATGCGCGCTGCCTGGTCTTCGGCGCATCGTTCGATGCCCAGATTTCCGCCGCGACGCAGGACACACCGCTGATCGAACTACGTCTGCGCGCTGCAGAAGGCAAATCCGGGGCAACTGACGGTAGTGTTGACTTCGAGGATTTTCTCGCCACCGGCATCCCGCAGGCGCCAGTGGTTGCGGTGCAGGGCGAGGACCTGTATTGCCTGTTCTATACGTCAGGCACGACAGGCAGGCCCAAGGGCGTGATGCTCTCCCATCGGGCGATGCTGCACGTGGCTTGGAACCTGTTGATGGAAGTGGGCCCTATCAACATCGGCGAGCAAATTCTGCTGATGCAGCCACTAAGCCATGGTGCGGGGTTCTTCGTGCTTCCCCAATTTATGAAGGGTGGCTGCAGCATCATCATGCGCGACTTCGATCCGGCTGAAGTGATGCGGCTGGCAAGCATCTACGAAATTGAGGCGATCAAGCTGATTCCGACCATGCTGCAACGCATCCTGCGCGTCCCGGGCATCGAGTCGGTGAAGCTGCCCAAGCTGCGCTGCCTGATGTATGGAGCCAGCCCCATGCCGGCTGAACCCCTCAAGCGCGCAATCGAAATCTTCGGCCCTGACAAGCTGATTCAGATCTATGGACAAAGCGAGTGTCCGGTCACGTTGGCATTGCTGCCAGCTGATCAGCACCGCCTGGACAACGCGTATCCCGAGCGGTTGCTGTCGGCAGGTAGGCCCTGGTCTACCGTCGAGATGCGTGTCGTCGATGAAGATTTCCAGGATGTGCCCGCGGGTGGCATTGGCGAGGTTGTGCTGCGCGGGCCACACATGATGGCGGGATACTGGAAACGCGAGGAACTCACCCGCGAGACCATGGTCGACGGCTGGCTCAAGACTAAGGATATGGGCCGGATTGACGGTCACGGGTATCTGTACCTGCTGGGCCGCAAGGACGAGATGATCATCAGTGGCGGCTACAACATCGCTCCGCGCGAGGTGGAAGACGTTTTGTACCAGCATCAGGGCGTGCAGGAGGCGGCAGTTGTGGCCGAACCAGATGTGGAATGGGGCCAGGCCGTCGTAGCCTACATCGTGATGCGGGACAGCCATTTCGGCCAAGAGCGCGAGTTGCTGAACTTTGGGCGCGACCAACTCGGCTTCAAGCGACCAAAGCGCGTTTACCTGATGGGCGAATTGCCCAAGAATGCGGCGGGCAAGATTCAAAAGAGCGCGCTCAAGCCCGCCTTGTCGATTGGTTGCGTCGGTGCGCCCCTGAAGGTTCAATCATGATCGCAGGACTCGGACGGCAATTGCAACGCATCGGTTAGCGCTCGCCTAGGAGTCTGGGCGGCAGAAGGGAAACTCCCGATGCCGAATTGGTAAGGATGCGCATGATGGAGGGATGAGCACCAGCTACGTACCTTACCAGCCCGATCAGCAATACCTCATGCCATGTGCGTTGGATGAGCGGTTACCAAAGGGCCACCTGGCCTACTTCATCAACGACACCGTGGACCAATTGGATCTGCGTGCGTTTCACGCTCGCTACGCTGGTGGCGGTCCACGCAATCAGCCGTTTCACCCGGCCATGATGGTCAAGGTGCTGGTGTATGGCTACGCGACGGGAGTGTTCAGTTCCCGCAAGATCGCCAGGAAGCTGCATGAGGACGTGGCCTTTCGGGTGCTGGCGGCGGACAACTTTCCAGCCCACCGTACGATCCGGGACGTCCGGGCCCTGCATCTGGCAGAGTTCACCGAACTCTTTGTCCAGGTGGTGCGCCTGGCCCGGGAGCTGGGGTTGGTCAAGCTGGGCACCATTGCCGTGGACGGCACCAAGATCAAGGCCAATGCCAGCCGCCACAAAGCCATGAGCTATGGGCGCATGCAAAGCGCCGAGGTCGAACTCAAGGCACAGATTGCAGCGCTGCTGAAGAAGGCCAGCAGCACGGATGAAGCCGAGCGGGACGAGCCCGATTTGGATATCCCCGCAGAACTGGAGCGCAGGCAAGCCAGACTGGCGGCTATTGAAGCTGCCAAAGCGCGGCTGGAGGAGCGCCAACGCCAGGCCGACGCGCAGCGCGGGCGCAGTGAGGATGATGAGC
>JBIKZP010000402.1:0-3110 GCA_044354655.1 Rhodoferax sp.
GATCCAGTTGGCCGTGTTCATGTCGTGGGTGCGGCGACGGTCGTCGCCAGTGTTTTTGCGCAGCTCCAGGAATTCTTCAATATCGAGGTGCCAGGTTTCCAGGTAAGTACAGACCGCACCTTTGCGCTTGCCACCTTGGTTCACGGCCACTGCCGTGTCGTTCACCACTTTGAGGAAAGGCACCACGCCTTGCGACTCGCCGTTGGTGCCCTTGATATGGGAGCCCAAGGCGCGCACGCGTGTCCAGTCGTTGCCCAAACCGCCTGCAAACTTGGAGAGCAGGGCGTTTTCCTTAATGGACTCGTAAATGCCGTCCAGATCGTCTGGCACGGTTGTCAAATAGCAGCTGGAGAGCTGTGAACGCAGGGTGCCGCTATTAAATAGTGTGGGCGTGCTGGACATGAAGTCGAACGAAGACAACACTTCGTAAAACTCGATGGCCCGCGCTTCGCGGTCAATTTCGTTGAGCGACAGGCCCATAGCCACGCGCATGAAGAAGGCCTGGGGCATCTCGATGCGCGACTTGCCGATGTGCAGGAAATAGCGGTCATAAAGGGTTTGCAGACCGAGGTAATCAAACTTCAGGTCGCGATCAGTCTTCAGTGCAGCCCCCAAGCGCTTGAGGTCAAACTGCAGCAGTTTTTCGTCCAGCAGGTCGTTGTCCACGCCTTTTTTGATGAAGCCGGGGAAGTAGTCCACATAGGCCTGTGCCATGTCAGCCTGCACCACATCTTTACCCAGAATTTCTTTGGCAATGGTGTGAAACAGCAAGCGTGCGGTGGCATAGGTGTAGTCAGGATCTTTTTCGATCAAGGTGCGAGCGGCAAGCACCGAGGCTTTGTACACCTCGTCCATCGGCACGCCGTCGTACAGGTTACGCATGGTCTCGGCCATGATGGGCTCGGGTTTGATGTCGGCACCCAGCCCGGAGCAGGCTGCAACGATCAGGCCTTTGAGGCGGTCCAGGTCGAGCACAATGCGCTCGCCATTGTCCAAGGCGTGCAGCAGCGGGGCTTGAGGCGCATCGGCAGTGACCTTTTTGGCGCGTTCTTGTGTTCGTTTTTCGCGGTAAAGAACATAGGCGCGTGCGATTTCGTGGTGCCCACCGCGCATCAGGCCGAGCTCTACCTGGTCTTGCACGTCTTCAATGTGGAAGGTGCCACCACCGGGGCGTGAGCGCATCAGCGCGCGGATGACGGCCTGTGTCAACCCGTCCACCATTTCACGAACGCTGGCGGATGCCGCGCCCTGTGTGCCATGCACAGCCAGGAAGGCTTTCATCATGGCGACGGCAATCTTGTTCGGTTCAAAGGGAACGACCGCACCGTTGCGGCGGATGATTTGGTACTGTTGGAGCGCGCTCACGTGCGTGTGGCTTTCGCTGTCAGTGCCGTTTTGCGCAAGGTAGCTGGCATGAGATTCGGAGCTTGTGTTCAAGGCGGTTTGCATTTGAGTCCTTGTCAATGACTGTGTTTGATTTTGTATTTGGTCCCTGACAGTTGCCTCGAATTTTGCGTCGGGCAACCTGTTTTTTTGTGAGTAGCAGACACTATATATGGGGTCTAAAGTGAATTCAAGCCACTACCCCTAGTGTATAGGCATCATTTGGGGAAAAGTTTGAAAATGTGAGATTTCACCCAAAAGAATGCGACAGAAGTCGCTTTTTAAACCGGATTGAGCGCTAACCAGGACCCGTTGCGACAGCGCTTTGCAAGGGTGGTTTATTTTTTCTGCGCGGTAAGAAAAATGACACCGGGAAAGTACCCATTGGCTAGGCCAAGGGCGTCCTGTAATTGCGCCCAATTGAAACCAGCACCCGGGTCACCTTTGCGTCCTGGCGCTATGTGTTCATGTCCTGCCAGGTGCGCAATGGGATAGTGCTGCAGCAGAGCCGCAACCAAGGCAAACAGCGTTTGGTATTGGAGGTCCTCAAAGTCTTGGCCCTCCAGGCCTTCAAGTTCAATACCGATGGAGTCGTCGTTGCACTGGCTGCGGCCTCGGTAGCTGGACACGCCAGCGTGCCAGGCGCGGTCATCGCAGCTTACAAACTGCACCAACTCGCCCTGGCGCCGAATAAAGAAGTGCGCCGAAACCTGAAGGCCCCGAATCGTCTTGAAGTAGGGGTGTTCGTCCCAGTCCAGTCGGTTGGTGAACAGGCGCTCTACCTGGTCGCCACCGTACTGGCCAGGCGGCAGGCTGATGGAATGCAACACCACCAGGTCCGTGGTCGCGCCAGTTGGGCGTGGCCCGAAGTTGGGAGAGTCAACCCGAGAAGCGAACTGGTACCAACCGTCCCGCCACAGCAGTGGGGTGGGCCATGTTTCTAAGGGTGCCATTCAATGTTCTGCCAGGGCCAGGTGATCGGCGCTGCAATACCGCCCGAACTTGCCTTGGTGTGACTCGGACTGCGGCAGGTGTACACCACAATGGGCGCACTGCACCATATCCAATGGTGTGGCGACAGGCTGCTTAGGTTTTGGATTGCTCTGGTTACGTGGCCCGCGAGCGCGACTAGAGCGCCACAGCCAGACGCCTGCCAGCACCACGACCAGTAACAGCAGCAGCTTCATGCCACCCGCCCCAGAATAACTTCAAGCACAAAGCGCGAGCCCACATAAGCCAGCAGCAACAGCCCGGACCCTATATAGATAACACGCACCGCGCGCCGCCCACGCCAGCCAAATCGGGCACGTCCCATTAACAAAATGGCAAACACCAGCCAGGACAGAAGGGAGAACGCTGTTTTATGGTCCAGTTTGAAAGGCGCGACCGTGCCATACAGTTGTTGACTGAACAAGAGGCCCACGGCCAAGGTTGCGGTCAGCAGCACAAATCCGGTACCCACAAAACGAAACATCAAGCGCTCCAGTGTGAGCAGCGGCACGCCACTGTGGGCGGCGGCGCCACGGCGAATTTGTGCTTCGGTTCGCGTCATGAACCAGCCATGCACTACCGCCGCAGCAAACAAACCATAGGAAGCAAGGCCCAGCGCCCAGTGCAGAGGCAACCAGGGCGAAGCCGTCGCGTGCAGCGCGTTGCCCGGAAAGGCGAGCGCGAGCCACATGGCCAGCGCACCCAGGCCAGACAAAGACCAGCGGGTTTTGAGCATG
>JBIKZP010000403.1:0-3107 GCA_044354655.1 Rhodoferax sp.
ATCCAGCAAAACAACACAAACACTTCGTACAGATTGCTCACCGGAATATGGCCCACGTCGGCCCCCAGCAGGTAGCTTTCATACCAGCGCACCAGCGTGCCCACCAGCGCCATGAGCACCGCCACCCACAGCAGGCGTGAAGCCACCAGCGACATGGCGTCGCCCTGGGTGGAGGCAAACATGCCTATCCAGTAAAAAATGGTGCTCATGAAAATCAGCAGGCACATCCACAAAATGGCAGACTGGCTGGAGAGAAAGTATTTGAGCCAGAACACCGTTTCGGCATTGGCCAGATTGCCCTGGTAGGCATTGATGGCCAGCAAAGACAGGCCGGCGGCAACCACCATGAGGGCCTGCAAGGGCCGCCAGAACCAGCACAGCGCCACGGTAAAAGGCAAGGTCGCCAGCAAAATGCCTTGCTCATAAACATCCATGGCCGCGTTGTAGCGCATGAAGGCAAACAGGCCGCCAGCCAACACCAGGACGGCAAATACCCAGTCCAGCATGTTGCGACGGCTGAAATAGCCTTCGTGGAGGGTCAAGTTTGAAACCTGGGGGGAAGTTGCGCTGTTCATGTCAATGGTCCTTGGTACCCAGCAGCCGGGTTTTCAGCTGCTCAAATTCGTGATCGCCGTCTAGCGTTTTGCGGTTGCTGGAAAGCGCCATGGTGGCGTTGGTGCGCCCGTCGTGGGGGGTGAGCCAGACCCATAGCCGTCTTTCACGGATATAGAGCATGGCAAACACGCCCAAAATCAGCAGGGCGCAACCCAAATACACAATACTTTTGCCCGGTGCCCGCGCCACCTGAAAGACGCTGGCCTGCACCTGCGTGAAGTCGGCTAATTGCAGCACCATGGGCGCGGGGTAGGCCTGTGCGTCACTCAGCGCCAAGACAGCCTGGCTCATAAAGGCTTGAGTGGCCTCGTTGGGCAGCAGCGGCTTGAGCCCGGCTTGGGCGCGCACCATTTGGGTCATCTCAAACAAGGTGCCGTTCAGGATGCGAACCAACACGTCACCGGCTTTGGTGCGCTCGGCTTCTGGCACATTGGTCTCCATGAAGTCGGCCATGGCCTGCAAACCGCCGCTGACCTGGCCCGCTGCATTGGCGTTAGGCGCAGACGTGGCCCCGGCAAACAAAGCCAACGCCCGCGACGCCGACACGGCCAGGGGATCGCGCAGGTCAGGCCGGTCAGCCGCCACCGCGTTGGCCACGTAGCGCGCAATGGCCTGCTCACGTACTGCAGGGTCAGCCAGTGCCTCACGCAGCTTGAAAAATACCTGGGGGCTGCCCTGCTCGTCAGCCGGGACGCGCAAATAACGGAAGGGTTCAGACGGCGTATCGCGCAGCCCCATCAAAAACACCGGCGCGCCGTCACCCATGTCGACGGGCAGCATGTAGTTGTGAAACTCACGCGCTTGCCCGGCCGCATCGCGCAGCTTGTAGGTGATGCTGGGGCCCACATTGCGCAGGTCCTTGTTGACCTTGACCTTGTTGGCAGCCCCCATTCGGGCGTTGAGGGACTCGCGCAAATCAACTTTGCGCACGTCAACACCACTGGCGCTGCCGGAGCCACCGACCGTGTTGGCACTGAAGTTCTCCACATTGATCACACGCAAGCCGGTGTACTCCAGCGTCAGGTTCTCGTTGCCATTGGTCAGCTGAGAGGAGCCGCCTATGACGCCCTCAATTTCAAAAGGTTTGGTGGCCGCCTTCATGGGCAGCGCTGACAGCTTGACGCGCGAGCCCCCATCGTCAAAGCTGGACTGGTAAATTTCTACGCCTTTGTAGCTGGCCGGATGGTTCACCTCCACCCGGGCAGGTATTTGTTCGCCCGTGTGCAGGTCGTGGATGATGATGTCACTGGCAAACAGTTTGGGCATGCCGGTGGAGTAGTACTCCACGATAAACTTTTTCAACTCAACCGCAAACGGCAGTTCCTGCAACAAGATGCCGTCGGACTGGTTCAAAACAGCGGTGCTGGAGCGCGTGCCTTCGGTGACCAGCAGGTTGGCGCGAAAGGTGGGGTTGTTCTCAGTCAAGCGGTGCTGGGGCGGCACATCGACCATCATGCCGCCACCGGTGAAGGCGCTTTTGCCGTTGAAGAGCATCTGGGCCCGCACAATCAAGTCGCCATCGAGCAGCCCACCCAGACACACCAGCACGATGGCGCTGTGCGCGGCGATATAGCCCACCTTGTTGGCCGCACCCGCCTTGGCCGCCACCATCCAGCCATTGGCACCGGGCAGTTCACGGTGCTGCAACTTAACCTTCCAGCCCCCGCCCACCAGCATATGGCCAATGCGCCGGGCCGCCAGTTCAGGCGTTTCATCCAGGTTGGCTTGCGCACGGTGCCCAAAGGCTTGCAGGCTTTGGGCACGTATATTTTCTTTGTAGGTGCGTAAATCGGTGATGATTTTGGGCGTGTTGCGGGCAATGCAAAGCGATGTGCTAGTGACCAAAAAAGCCAGAATCAGCAAAAACCACCACGCGCTGTAAACCGAGTAGAGGCTGACGGCCCTGAAAAATTCGGCCCAGAACGGCCCAAACTGGTTGACGTAGTTGCCAAAGGGTTCGTGCTGCTTGAGCACCGTGCCAATGACCGAGGCGATACAGATGACACTGAGCAGCGATATCGAGAAGCGCATGGAAGACAGCAACTCCACCGCAGCGCGTACGTGGCGGCTGGCAGATTTGAGTTCAAGGCCTTGGGTGGAGACTGTCATGGAGGGATTGTCGTTGTCTCAAAAAAAAAGGGCAGACCATTTGAGAATGGACCCGCCCCTGTTAGGGATTGATGCAAGCGTTTAGTTCAATAAAAACGTGCTTCAAAAACCCTGACGCACTGACTTTACTTAGCGCAAACCGGCGATGTAGTCGGCCACAGCCCTGATTTCGCGGTCATTCATCTTGGCCGCTACCTGGGTCATTTGGAGGCTGTTTTTACGCACACCATCGCGGAAAGCGGTCAACTGGGCTACTCCGTAGTCGGCGTGCTGACCGCCAAGGCGTGGGTACTGGGCTGGTATGCCAGCGCCGTTGGGGCTGTGGCAACCGGCACAAGCAGGCACCTGGCGGTCGGCAATGCCACCGCGGTAAATGCGCTCAC
>JBIKZP010000404.1:0-3103 GCA_044354655.1 Rhodoferax sp.
GGCTGTAAGCCAGTACCGCCAGCATGGGCCAGTGCAGACGGGCCAGCAGCTGGGGCCAGACCACGCGCCACCAGGCCGTCTGCGGCGCGTAGCCCAGGGTGCGGGCCTGCAGCAGTTCGCGGCTCAGTCGAAGGGCCACGTCCGGACGCTGCAGCTGCGTGGCGGCGGCCCAGAGCAGAAACGGCACCTCCTTGGTCACCAGCGCCAGCGTCAGGCCCAGGCCCCAGGGGTCTTGCGACGTGGGCCAGGGCGGCGGTGCCTCCAAGCCGGTGGCCCAAGGCGAGAAGGCGCGCAGCAGCCAGCCGCTGGGCGCCATCAAAAACGCCAGACCAATAGCCCAGGCGGCATGCGGCACGGCCAGCATGGGCCCCAAACTTTTCACCAGCCGTGCCCACAAGGGACCAGGAAAACTACGCGACAAAATCCAGGCCGTCAGCAGCACCGACAAAGCACTGGCTAGCAGGCCGGTTTGCAAGGACAGCAGCAGTGCGGGCCAGGTTTGCGGGTCGGCCTGCAGGTCGCGCCAGGCGCCGAGGTTGAAAGCTTGCACCAGCGCTGCCCAGGTGGCCCAGCCCAGCGGCACGCCAAGGGCTGCGAGTAGTAACAGGGCGCCTACGCGGTCTGTCCGGCGCATGGCTCAGTCCCGTTGGCCATGAAAACCCGCCCAGGCCAAGCCCGCGGCCACGCCGCCAAAGCGGTCGCCGTGCACCAGCTCGGCCTGCGGGTAGGCTGCTTGCATGGCGTCTTTCAGCGGCTGCAAGGCCGAGGAGCCGCCCGTCAGGTACACCACATCCACCGTGGCCAGGCCTGCGTCTTGTACGCACTGGCGCGCGCACTGCACCACCTGCGCCAGCGCCTGGCCCAGCGTGGCGGCCATGCCCGGGGCGGTGATGTTCAACGCGGGTAGGTCAGCGGCCTGCGCGGTTTTTAAAAAGTGCAGGTCAATGGCCGCGCTGCCCTGCGACTCCGAGCACGCAATCTTGGCGGCCTCCACGGCGGCCAGCAGACGGTGTCCGTCACGGTTTTCCAGCACATCCATCAGCCGGGCGTGCAGGCTCAGGTCGGCGTAGGACGTCCACAACTCGCGGGCAAAGTGCAGGTTTTTACGGGTGTAGGCGTGGTGAATCAGGTGCCAGGTGGAGAGTTCAAAAAACAGGCTGTTGGGCACGGCGCGGCCTTCTCTGCCGATATGGCCGTAGCCCAGCAGCGGCATCACGTGGTCCAGGTTCAGCAGGCGGTCAAAGTCGGTGCCGCCCAGGTGCACGCCGGTCGTGGCCAGAATGTCGCTGCGCCGGTCGGCCTGCTGGCGCCGCTTTGGGCCCAGCCGTATCACGGTGAAGTCTGAGGTGCCACCGCCCATGTCAACCACCAGCGCGGTGGTTTCTTGGTGCACGCGTTGCTCGTAGTCAAAGGCGGCGGCAATGGGTTCAAGCTCGAAGGCAATGTGCGCAAAGCCAGCCGCTTGCGCCGCGCGCCCCAGCGTGGCCTGGGCGAGCGCATCGCGCTTGGCGTCGTCGTCCACAAAATGCACCGGGCGGCCCAACGTGGCGTGCGAAATCTCATGCCCCAGTGCGGCTTCGCTGCGCGCCTTGAGGGCCTTGAAGAACAGCACCACGATGTCAAAAAATGAGATGACTTGCCCGTTGACCACCGTTTGCTCGTCCATCAGCGCGCTGCCCAGCAGGCTTTTGATGGCACGCATCAAACGCCCTTCGGTGCCACCCAGGTAAGCCGCCATAGCCTGGCTGCCGTAAAAGGTTTGCTGGGTCTCGTGGCAAAAGAACAGGGCGGTGGGCATGGCGGCCCGGTCTGCCTCTAGCGGCATCACGCGCAACTGGCCGCTGGCATCTACTGCGGCTGCCGCCGAGTTGGAGGTTCCAAAGTCAATGCCCAGCACCAAGCGGGGCACCATGGGCATCTCAGACACCACGGCGGCTGGTTCCGAGCACACGCTGCAAGAACGCCGAGACATCGGCCACCTCTTGTGGGTGCACGCTGTGGCCCATGGGGTAGCTGTGCCATTGCACGGCGTAACCCAGCGAGGTGAGCAGTTGGCGCGAGGCCTCGCCGCGCGCCGGGAGAACCACCGGGTCTTGTGTTCCGTGGGCCATGAAAATGGGCGTGTGCGCGTTGGCGTGGTGACGCTCTGCGGCCAGGGTGTCGGCCAGCGGCAGGTAGCCCGACAGCGCCATGACACCCGCCAGCGTGTGCGGCAAGCGCAGGCCGGTGTGCAGCGCCATGGCGCAGCCCTGCGAAAAACCGGCCAGCACGATGTGGCGGTAGTCAATGCCGCGCGCCACCTCATGCGCCACCAGCGCGCTGATGGCCCGGGCCGAGTGGCCAATGCCGGCGGCATCCTGGCGGCTCACCAGGTCGGTGCCCAAAATGTCGTACCAGGCGGGCATCACATAGCCGCCATTGACGGTGACTGGCATTTGCGGCGCGTGCGGAAACACAAAGCGGATGGGCGGGCAGCCGCGCAAGTCCAGCTCGGGCACCAGGGCGGCAAAGTCGTGGCCATCGGCGCCCAGACCGTGCAGCCAGATCACCGCCGCCGTCGGGTGGGGTGCGCTTTCTATTTCAACGCGGGGCAGCAAGGTGGAGGAAGAAGAGGAGGAGGAGGAGGGCGGTGTCATGGCTAGGCTCACAGAAAAAGTAAAACTCAGAATGCGCAGCGCTGCAGCATCGCAGCGCCTTTTGCGGCGTTGAGGCTTAGCGCGGCAACCAGCCCAGGCCTTTGGCGTGCAGGCTCTGGATGTAGAGCCGGTCAGAGGTTTCGGTCACTGCGGTGGTTTCGGGGTAGGCGCCGCTGGGGTCTTGCAGGTCTGCTACCACCTGGCCGTCTTCGGTGAAGGCCATCACATGGCCGTAGGCTTGGGGAATGGGCCACAGGGCGCGGGGCAAACGCAGCGTCAGGGCGCGCAGCCAGGGCTTGTCGGCGAAGTTGTCAATGGTGGCGTTGCGCGGCTTGGCAAAACCGAGCCATATTTTGCCGTCGCGCCCCCGCATCAGGTTGTCGGGGTAGCCCGGCAAATTGTCAAACAGCAGCTTGGCGCCCTGGGGCGTCGGGGCGGCCATCAGGTTCAGGTTTTGCGCGTTCACA
>JBIKZP010000405.1:0-3098 GCA_044354655.1 Rhodoferax sp.
CCCTTACTTTCAAAGCGTGGAGATCAAGCGAGACATCGACGTCACCCTGGCGGCCAAAATGGCCGATGTGCCACTGGAGGACTTCAAGGCACTCAACCCGTCGCTCAATCGTCCCGTGATCATGGCCGCAGGCACGCCGCAGATTCTGCTGCCCTGGGATAACGCGGCCGTGTTTCTGCGCAATCTCGATAGCTTCAACGCCCCCCTGGCCACCTGGACCGTGTGGCTGGCGCCCAGCACCATGCGCCCCTCTGAGGCTGCCAAACGCACCGGCATGAAAGAAAGCGATTTGCGCAGTATCAACAACGTGCCGCCAGGCATGCTGATCAGGGCCGGCTCCAGCCTGCTCGTGCCACGCTCCGTGCGGGTTGAGCAAGACATCACGGAACACGTGGCAGACAACGGCCAGTTGTCCATGTCACCCGAGGTCGTCCTCAAACGCCGGCTGGTCAAGGCCGGCAAAAAAGACTCGGTGCCCAGCTTGGCTGCGCGCTACAAAGTCAGCCCTGCCAACGTGGCCGAATGGAACAAAATCAGCCCGACCGCGGCCTTGAAAGCGGGTCAGCAAGTCGTCCTCTTTTTGCCACAACAAGGAAAAGCCAGGGCACGCAACAAAGCTGGCGCTAAATCAGTGGCCAAAACAGGAGCCCAAACAGGCGCAACAACAGACAATTCCCGGAAAAAATCACAAGTGGCCAAGCGCTAGTCTTGCGCAGACGCCATGGGGTTCAGGACTTGAACCCTTCTTGTGCCCGCCGTACAAATTCATTGCTGAAGGTGGCCGCCAAATCCAGCTTATCGGGCTTGAAGGCCGGATCAAAACTGGCCAGCAAGCGGCTCAGGGTACGCGGCCCGTCTTCAGGCATCAGGCCGGTGGGCGAAATCGACTCGCGTAACTGATTGAAACTGGCCAGATACAGCGCCCGGTCGCCCAGCAAATACGCCTCGGGCACCGTTTTGAGCAAATCACCCGGCCCCGCCGTTTGCAGCCACTTGAGGCTGTGCACCATGACCTGCGTGATGGACTGAGCAGTCCTGGGGTGTTTTTCTAGAAAGTCCGACGGCGCCACCAGGCAATGCCAGGGCATGGCGCCCCCAAAAACCTCACGGCAACCTTTGAGCGTGCGGGTGTCGGCTACCACCCGAACTTCGTTTTTTTGCTGGAGCAGGGTCATCAGCGGATCGCCGTGGCTGATGGCATCAAGTTGGCCGGTCCGAAAGGTTCCCAGCCCCAGCAGGGAGGGCCCCAGGGGAACCAGGTGCACGTCGGCCTCGTTCAGGCCTGCCCGGCTCAGCAATTGCTTGACCAGCAGGTGACTGGCAGAGCCCAGCTCGGAAATACCAATTTTTTTTCCCTTGAGATCGCGAACACCTCTGAAGTTGGTAAAGACTTTGGGCGAAACCCCCAGGCAAACCGCCGGTGTGCGGCCTTGCAGCACAAATGCCTTGCATTTCAGAGCCAGCGCTGGCGCGCTCAGTGCTTGCTCATAGGTGCCCGCCATAACATCTGCCGCACCGCTGACCAGCGCTTGCAATGCGCGCGCCTCAGACCCGTAATCCACCACCTCCAGGTCCAGGCCTTGCGCCTTGAAAAAACCCAGCTGCTCAGCCAGGGTCAAGGGCAAGGCCGTCAGCGCAGATTTGCTGCTAGCGGCCAGAATGATTTTGGTTTTTTCAAGCTTGGGCTGCGACCACGCCTCAGACGCGGCCAAGGTGGCCGCTGTCAATGCGGTGGCTACCGCAAAGAAGCGGCGGTTGATGGGCAAGTTTTCCACGGTACGGTCTTAGGCTGTCTATTTATGAGCTAAGAGACAGCTTATCGAACCATGCGGCTCAGCGCATCGGGATCAATCCCGAGGGGGTTTGTACTTAGCGCCGGTCTACCAGGGCGTGGGCGATGGTACCTAGATCCACGTACTCCAGCTCGCTGCCAATGGGCACGCCACGGGCCAGGCGCGTCAGGCTGATGCCCCGGGCTTTGAGCCCTTCGCTGATGACGTGGGCCGTGGCCTCGCCTTCCGCGGTGAAATTGGTGGCCAGAATCACCTCTTGCAGCTGACCATCGCAGGCACGCTCAAACAGTTTTTTCAGCCCAATGTCCTTGGGGCCAATGCCGTCGAGGGGGCTGATCTTGCCCATGAGAACAAAGTACAGCCCTTTGTAAGCGCCGGTACGCTCAATGGCAGACTGGTCGGCCGGCGTTTCAACCACGCACAGCTTGCCCACGTCGCGCCGCGTATCCAGGCAAGTGGCGCACACCTCATCCTGTGTGAAGGTGTGGCAGCGATCGCAGTGGCGCACCTGCTCGGCCGCTTCATGGAGCGCACGGGCAAGCGCCTGGGCACCGGGGCGGTCATGCTGCATCAAATGAAAAGCCATGCGTGAGGCCGATTTCACGCCCACACCGGGCAGTCGACGCAAGGCCTGAATCAAGGCATCAAGTGAATGGGCATCAGACATGGTTTAAACGCACCGGGCCTTACGGCGCATCAAAACGGGAACTTCATGCCGCCAGGCAGACCGGGCATGCCTGCGGTGATCTTGCCCATTTTTTCGGCCGAAGTTTCTTCGGCCTTGCGCACAGCGGCATTGAAGGCGGCAGCCACCAGGTCTTCGAGCATGTCTTTGTCTTCAGCCAGCAGGCTTGGGTCGATGGTGATGCGTTTGACATCGTGCTTGCAAGTCATGGTGACCTTGACCAGCCCCGCACCAGATTCTGCGGTGACCTCGACATGGCCCAGCTCGTCCTGCGCCTTTTTCATGTTGTCCTGCATGGCCTGCGCCTGCTTCATGAGGCCGGCGAGTTGTCCTTTGTTGAACATGGGAAATCCTTGAGAGTTGTGTTGATAAATCGAAGGGGAGGAAAAAGGCGCGTCAGGCCTAGCTCGGTTTGATGGAACCCGGCACAATTTTCGCGCCAAAGTCGCGCATCACGGTCTGCACAAACGGGTTGCCAAAAATGATTTTCTCGGCCGCCAGCTGTCGCTCGGCGGCGGCGGCGGCGTTGCGCCGGGCTGGGCTGTCGGTCACACGACCCACCTCCACCACCAGGCTGACACCGTGCCCGGCGGCTTGCAGAGCGCTGACCAGGCGGTCAC
>JBIKZP010000406.1:0-3097 GCA_044354655.1 Rhodoferax sp.
GCGAACGTGACCGGCGCGCGGTGATGATTGAAGGGGGCATGCAAAACTCGGGGCTGGCACTGGGCATTATTGCGCTGCAGTTCAACAGTGACCTGGGCATGGTGACACTGGCCAGCCTGTGGGGCATTTGGCACATCGTCAGCGGTATGTCGCTGGCTTATTCATGGAGAAGAAAAGATGCTCGACTGGCTAATTAAGAACGCCACCGTAGTGGACGGGACAGGCGTGCCGCCTTATGTGGCCGACGTGGCCGTGCAAGACGGACGCATTGTGGCCGTGGGCCATGTAGATGCCCCAGCCCGCCAGACCACAGACGCCACCGGCTTGTGGCTGACGCCGGGCTTTATTGACATCCACACGCATTACGACGGCCAGGTGACCTGGGACGAATGCTTCACCCCCAGCATTTACCACGGCGTGACCACCTTGGTGATGGGCAATTGCGGCGTGGGCTTTGCGCCTAAACGCCCCGGCCATGAGGACGACCTGATCAAGCTGATGGAGGGCGTGGAAGACATTCCAGGCGCAGCGCTGCACGAGGGAATTGTCTGGAACTGGGAAAGCTTTGTGCAGTATATGGACGCGCTGGCGGCCACGCCGCGCAGCTTGGATTACCTGGTGCAGGTGCCCCACGACCCCTTGCGCATGTACGTGATGGGCGAGCGCGCTGAGGCGAAGCGTGAGGCCACGCCGGCAGACATTGAGGCCATGCGCGTGCTCTTGCGCGAGGCCTTGCAAGCGGGTGCGGCGGGCTTCAGTACCGGACGCAGCGACAACCACCGCACCTCGGAAGGCAAAGACACACCAGCGGCCAACGCCAGTGCGCAAGAACTGACCGGCCTGGCGCAAGCATTTGATGGCTTGGGCCACGGCGTGATTCAAATGGTGAGCGACTACAACTTGCTGCAAGGCCCCGCAGAGTTTGATGCCGAGTTTGATCTGGTGGAAGCACTGGCCCGCACCAGCGGCAAGTCGGTGTCGGTGACCTGGCTGCAACGTGACCCGGGTGGTGAGCAATACCAAAAGATTCAGGCCCGCGTGGAGGCCGCCGTGCAACAGGGCTTGCCGCTGTATTTGCAAACCGCCGCACGCGGCATCGGCGTGATCAACGGGCTGGACGCGAGCTTTCACCCTTTCATGGGCTTTCCGTCCTACAAAGAAGTGGCGCACCTGCCGCTGGCCGAGCGCGCACAGGCCCTGCGCGAGCCCGCGCGCAAGGCGCGCATCTTGGCAGAAAAATCTGACCGACTGGCCGGAGACGGTAGCGCCATTCCGCCACTGGTGGACATCTTGCTGGCGCGCATTGAACTCATCAGCGGGCGCATGTTTGCGCTGGAAGACACGCTGAATTACGAGCCTTCAGTGATGCAGAGTTTTCTGGTGCGCGCCAAGCAAGCCGGTACCAGCGCACTGGAGGCGATTTACGACTTCTTGTGCGCCGGACAGGGCGAAGGTTTGATTTACTTTCCGATCTTCAACTACAACGACGGCTCGCTCGACACCGTACGCCGCATGCTGGACCACCCGCGCGCCTTGAGCAGTTTGAGCGATGCCGGCGCACATGTGGGCACGGTGTGCGACGCCAGCTTCAGCACCTTCATGCTGACCCATTGGGTACTGGCGCGCCAACGCGAACCAATCTTGCTGGAGCAGGCGGTGGAGATGCTGACCCGGCGTAATGCGCGCTACCTGGGCTTGCGCGACCGGGGTGTGATTGCGCCGGGGCTGCGCGCCGACCTGAATCTGATAGACCCCGCGCGTTTGAGCATGGGCCTGCCGCAACTGGTGCGTGATTTGCCTGCCGGGGGCAAGCGCTTTGTGCAGCGCGCCAAGGGCTACGTGGGCACTTGGGTAGCGGGCGAACAGGTGCAGACGGAGGGCGTTATTTCTGCGGCGCGACCCGGTCGACTGGTGCGCATGGGGCAAGAGACAGCGCCTTGATCCGCGCCTTCAGGGGTCGTTGCAGGGACCGCTGTAACTACTGACGTCGCAGGCGCCAAGACCAGGCCAGCACCGCCAGGGCCAGCAACCACAGGGGCCACAAGCCCAGGCGAGAGAGCCACCAGGCGTAAGGCGTGGTGCCACTGCGGCCCTCCACTTCCCCGACCAAAACGGTCCGGGTATTGCGCGTGGCGGCACTGCGCACTTGGCCGCGGTGGTCCACGATAGCGGTCATGCCGGTGTTGGTGGCCAGGACAAAGGGGCGTGCAAATTCCTGGGCGCGCAGGCGCGCCATTTGCAGGTGATGGTCCATCGCCAGGCTGTTGCCAAACCAAGCCAGGTTGCTGACGTTCACAAAGATGCTGGGCGCAGGGGCGCCGGGTGCAAACTGCAGGGCCAGTTCTTCGCTGAAGAGGTCTTCATAGCAAATATTGGCTGACAGTTGCTGGCCACGCCACGCAAAAGGTGGCTGACGCGCCGCGCCCCGGTTGAAATCGCCCAGGGGGATATTCATCAGCGCGGTGAACCATTTAAAGAGCGGAGGAATGAACTCACCAAACGGCACCAGGTGATGTTTGTTGTAGCGCCAGGGCTCGGCCTGGCCAGGTTTGAGACCCATGACCGAATTGGTGTAGCCCTGCTCAAAACTACCCAATGGAATGCCCACCAGCGCGGCTTGTGTGCCGTTGGCAAAACGCTGTTGCAGACTGGACCAGTAGTCGGGTGGCAGCTGTTCGGGCAGCAAGGGGATGGCGGTTTCGGGGGCGATCACCAAATCGGTGGTGCTGCTGGCAAGTTGGCGGGCGTACCAGTCCAGCGCCAAGGGCACGCCTGAGCCCGTTTCAAACTTCTCATCTTGGGCAATATTGCCTTGCAGCAGGGTGACCGACAAAGTACCTGTAGCCTGCGACCAATTGGGTGCAGTCTGTTGGTAAACGCCCGGCACCAGGATCACCAGCAGCGCCAAAGCGCCTGCGCGCCAAGGTGGGCGCCGCGCAGGCCGTGTGGTCAGGGTCTGGGCCGCCTTCATGACCAGCCAGGCGGCCACGGCGCCTATGCCATAGACGCCCAACCAAGGGGCTAGACCCGAGAGGGGGCCCTCCACATGGGCATAACCGGCAGCACCCCAGCCGAAACCCGTAAGCCATTGGCCACG
>JBIKZP010000407.1:0-3096 GCA_044354655.1 Rhodoferax sp.
ATCTGGATGCGGTCTTTGGCATAGGCCAGCGCGTTTTGGTAGGCCACCTCGGTCAGGCCCAGCGACTGGTTGCCCACGCCCAGGCGCGCCGCGTTCATCATGACAAACATGCACTGCATGCCCTTGTTGGGCTGGCCCACCATCGTGCCCACGGCGCCGTCCAGCACCATCTGGCAGGTGGCGCTGGCCTTGATGCCCATCTTGTGCTCCAGGCCGCCGCAGTAAATGCCGTTGCGTGCACCCACAGAGCCGTCGGCCTGCACCATGAACTTGGGCACGACGAACAGGCTCACGCCCTTGATGCCGGCAGGCGCATCCGGCAGACGCGCCAGCACCAGGTGAATGATGTTGTGCGACATGTCGTGCTCGCCGGCGCTGATAAAAATCTTGTTGCCGGTGATCTTGTAAGTGCCGTCGGCCTGCGGCTCGGCCTTGGTGCGCATCAGCCCCAGGTCGGTGCCGCAATGGGGCTCGGTCAGGCACATGGTGCCGGTCCACTCGCCGCTGGTCATCTTGTGCAGGTAGGTGTCTTTTTGCGCGTCAGTGCCGTGTGCGTGCAGGGCCGCGTAGGCGCCGTGCGTGAGGCCGGGGTACATGGTCCAGGCCTGGTTGGCGCTGTTGAGCATTTCATAAAACATCTGGTTCACCACCAGCGGCAGGCCTTGGCCGCCATAGGCGGGGTCGCAGCCCAGGGCCGCCCAGCCGCCTTCAATGTATTTGGCATAGGCCGCTGCAAAGCCGGTCGGCGTGGTGACCTCGTGCGTGCTGTTGTCAAGCTGGCAGCCCTGTGCGTCGCCGCTGATGTTGATGGGAAAGACCACCTCGCTGGCAAATTTGCCACCTTCTTCCAGCACGGCGTTGATGGTGTCTACATCCATGTCGGCATGCGCGGGCATGGCTTTGAGCTCGTCGGTGATCTTGAGCAGTTCGTGCATGACAAATTGCATGTCGCGCAGGGGCGGTGTGTAGTTAGGCATGGTGGTTCCTTGAAAAATTGGGGGACGGGTGAGGTTCAGGAGGCGCTGACGGGGTTGCCGTAGCGTTTCAAAATATTTTCGAAGCCCTTGTTGGCGCGCTCTACCGCACCGGGCAATTGCAGAAAGCGGGCTTCGTAGTGCAGCGCCAGAATCAGGCCGTGAATCTCAAAGGCCATTTGCACCTCGTCCGCGTCGCTGCGCAAATGCCCTTCTTGCTTGGCCAGCACCACCGCGCGGTACAAGGCCGCCAACCAGGTCTTGACCGAGCTGGCCAGCGCGTCGCGCACCGGGCCGGGCCGGTCGTCAAACTCGACCGCGCCGCTGATGAAAATGCAGCCGGACTGAATTTCTTGCGCCACCAGGTTCATCCAGTGGGTAAACAAGGCGCGTACCCGGGGCAAACCACGCGGCTCGTTCATGGCGGGGGTGAACACCTCTTCAGAAAAGCGGGCGTAGTACTCGCGAATCACGGAGATTTGCAGCTCTTCACGCGAGCCAAAGTGGGCAAACACGCCCGACTTGCTCATCTGCGTGACCTCGGCCACGGCGCCAATGCTCAGGCCTTCCAGCCCAATTTGCGCCGCCAACCCCAAGGCCGCGTCCACAATGGCCTGCTTGGTTTGCTGCCCCTTATGCAAGCCCCGCACCACCGCAGCACTCGGGCGCACTTCAGCGCGGGCGGGCGGTGCAATAGCGAATTCAGGCTGTTCAGACATGGGCAAGCGCAAAAATAAAGGCAAGGGTTAAATAGAACGACCGTGCTATTTTGCACCATTTTTATTTTTGGGCGCGGGAATGCGGAATTCCCGTGCCTCAGCCTGAACCACAGCCCGTCAGGACTTTTTGAACGGCATCACCACCTGGCGTTGCTCGCCCAGGCCTTCAATCCCTAAGGTCATGACGTCGCCTTTTTTCAGGAACACGGGGGGCTGCATGCCCATGCCTACACCGGGCGGGGTGCCGGTGGCGATGATGTCGCCGGGCATCAGGGTCATGAACTGGCTGACGTAGCTGACGATCTTGGCCACGTTGAAGACCATGGTTTTGGTGGAGCCGGTTTGCATGCGCTGGCCGTTCACGTCCAGCCAGAGGGCCAGCTTTTGGGGGTTGGGCACTTCGTCGCGCGTCACCAACCAGGGGCCAATGGGGCCGAAGGTGTCGCAGCCCTTGCCCTTGTCCCAGGTGCCGCCACGGTGCAACTGGTACTCGCGCTCGCTCAGGTCGTTGACGGTGCAGTAACCCGCCACATGGTTGAGCGCGTCTTTTTGCGACACGTGGCAGGCGCGCGTGCCAATGACCACGCCCAGCTCCACCTCCCAGTCGGACTTGAGCGAGCCTTTGGGCAGCATCACCGGATCGTTGGGGCCGGCCAGGCAGCTAATCGCTTTCATGAACACGATGGGCTCGGCGGGCAGTGGCATCTTGGCTTCGGCGGCGTGGTCAGCGTAGTTCAGGCCAATGGCGATGAACTTGCTCACGCCGCTCAGTGGCATGCCCAGGCGCGGCTTGCCGCGCACCAGCGGCAAGCTTTCAGGTTTGAGTTTGCGCAGCTTGGCCAGCGCGGCGTCACTGAGCTGGGCCGGGCCGATGTCGGGCAGCACCGCGCTCAGGTCGCGCAACCGGCCTTGCGCATCAATAAGACCGGGTTTTTCTTTGCCAGGCTGGCCGTAACGGACGAGTTTCATGGGCGGACTTTCTTAAAAAATTTAGAGCAGGTGCGACAAACTGGCTTCAAGCTGCTCAGAGGGCAGACGACGAAAGCCGGAGCGAACAAAGCGCTGCAGGCGCCCGGCGATGAAGGCGGTGAGGATGGAGGCCTTGAGTTGCGCGTCCACACTGGGGGTGCTGGAGCCGCTCAAGTTGGCGCTGGCGCGCAGGCTTTGCTTGAGGGCGGCTTCTACTTTGTCAAAAAACTGGTTCATGCGCTGTTGCAGACGCTCATGCTCAAACACCAGCGCGTCGCCCACCATGACGCGGGCCATGCCGGGGTTTTTCTCGGCAAACTGCACCAGCAGCATCACCACGCGGGCCGCCTGGCGCGTGCCGGCGGTGGGGTCTTGGGCGTCGGCGGCGGTTTCACGGTCGACAATCTGGTTGATGAGCGAGAACACCGACTGCT
>JBIKZP010000408.1:0-3094 GCA_044354655.1 Rhodoferax sp.
GCCCCCGTGCCCTGGAGTTGGGACGGGTCGAGTCCCAGCACCTGCGCACGCTGGCGCGCGGCTGGGGAGATTCGCAGGCGCGGGGCCACAGGCGCTGGAGGTGGCACTTGAGGTGGCACTGGCACGGGTACCGGAGGCGACGGGGACTGCGGCACGGGTTGGGGCGCCAGCGTTGGTTCTGAAGGGGTTTCTTGCGCTGTACGCAGCCGCGCCAGCACCGTGCCCACCGGCACTTTGACGCCCGGTTGAACCAACAGGGCGTCGACCACGCCGTCTTGCCAAATCTCTATATCGACGGCGGCCTTGGAGGTGTCCACCACCGCAACCACCTGGCCGCGACTGACGGTGTCGCCGGGTTGAACGTGCCATGCCAGCAGCGTGCCCTCGCTCATGTCGGCCCCCAGCGAGGGCAGGGCAAAGTCGATCATGCGGCAGGTCCTTGAGGGTGGGGGTTAGGGTGGGTGTGAATGGGGGGCAGTCCTAATTGTTGGCGCGCTGCGGCCACGATCTGCGCCACCTGTGGCAGGGCGGCTTGCTCCAGATGCGCCGGGTAGGGAATGGGCACTTCCTGACTGCAGACGCGGGCCAGTGGCGCGTCCAACTCGTAGAACGCTTGTTCGCCAATGCGCGCCATCACCTCGGCGGCCAGGCCGCCCGAGCGCCAGCCCTCGTCCACGACCACAGCGCGCCGGCATTTGCGCACCGATGCCAGAATGCTGGCCTCGTCCAGCGGGCGCAGCACACGCAGGTCCAACACTTCGGCGCTGATGCCCTGTGTTTCGAGTTCTTCTGCTGCCTGCAGCGCCTTGGGCAGACTGCCGCCGTAGGTAATCAGGCTGACTTGTGTGCCAGGCCAGCGTACACAGGCGCGCGTGATGTCCACCGTGACTTGGTCTTCCCATTCACCTTCCAGGTTGTAGAGCTGTGCGTGCTCAAAAATTAACACCGGGTCAGGGTCGGCCAGGGCGGGGGCCAGCATGCTGCGTGCGTCTTGCAGTGTGGCGGGGGCCAAAATACGCAGCCCTGGAATGTGCGCATACCAGCCTTCAAAGCTGTGCGAGTGTTGCGCTGCAATTTGGCGCCCCGCGCCCGTGGCCATGCGCAGTACCAGCGGCACGGAAAACTGACCGCCCGACATGTGGTGCAAGAGGGCTGCGGTGTTGACAATCGGGTCCAGCGCCAACAGGCTGAAGTTGACGGTCATCACCTCCACAATAGGCCGCATACCACCCAGGGCTGCGCCAATACCAGCGCCTACAAAACCCAGCTCAGACAAGGGGGTGTCGCGAATGCGTTGCGGGCCAAACTCTTCTAGCAAGCCTTTGGAGACGGCATAAGCGCCGCCATAGGCGCCCACGTCTTCGCCCATTAACAACACCCGTTCGTCGTGCCGCAAGGCCTCGCGCAGGGCTGCTCTCAGGGCTTCGCGGTAGCTGCTTTTTTGTGCCATGGACTTGCGTGAAGGTGCGTCGCTTCAGGGTATCGCGTCAGGGAGTGGCGCCGGGCTGTACACGTCAAGCAGCAAGTCGTGCGCGGGTTCCCAGGGGGCTGCTTCGGCAAAGGCCACGGCGGCGCTTACCTCGGCCAGGGCACGGGCGTCGAGCTGCAGGCGCTCGGGCTCGGTCAATAAGCCCTGCGCTTGCAGTTGCGCGCCAAACTGTTGCACTGGGTCGCGTTGCTTCCAATGCTCGACTTCTGTTTTGTCGCGGTAGAGCTCGGGGTCAAACATGGAGTGGGCACGAAAGCGGTAGGTTTGCAGGTCTAGGAACATCGGGCCGGCGTTGCGCTCGATGTGCGCCACGGCCTGGCTGGCGGCTTGGTGCACGGCCAGCACGTCCATGCCGTCCACCACGCGGCCGGGCACGCCGTAGCTGGCAGCCTTGGCGCAGAGGTCGGTTTGTGCTTCAGAGCGGGCCAGGGCGGTGCCCATGGCGTACAGGTTGTTTTCGCAGCAAAACAGCACCGGCAGATGCCACAGGGCGGCCAGGTTCATGGCCTCATGGAAGGCGCCTTCTGCCATCGCGCCTTCGCCAAAAAAACAGGCGGTGACGGCGGCACGCTGGCGCATCTGGTCGGCCAATGCCAGGCCCACGGCCACCGGTAGCCCGGCGCCCACAATGGCTTGCCCGCCGTAAAAACGGGTGGCCCGGTCAAACAAATGCATGGAGCCGCCGCGTCCGCGTGAGCAGCCCGATTGCTTGCCGTACATCTCGGCCATGATGGCGTTCATGCCCACGCCGCGCACCAGCGCGTGGCCGTGTTCGCGGTAGGTGGCCAGCACGTTATCTTGCGCGCGCAGGGCATGCAGCACGCCCACCGCAACCGCCTCTTGCCCAATGTACAGGTGCAAAAAGCCGCGAATTTTTTGCAGGCCGTAAAGCTCGGCGGCTTTTTCCTCCAGGCGCCGGATACGAAGCATGTCCAGTAGCAGGGTGTGGGTCTTGGCTTGGCCAGGTGCGGCCACAACCGGGGCACTCATGCGCCGGCCTCCAGCGTGGAGGTGTCGCCTTCAGGCAGGCCCAGCTCACGCGCCTTGAGCAGGCGACGCATGATCTTGCCGCTGCGGGTGCGTGGCAAGGTGGGCAAAAAAGCAATCTCCTTGGGGGCCACGGCGGCGCCGAGTCGCTTGCGTGCATGGGCTTGCAGGTCGCTGCGCAAAGCCTCGTCGGGCAGGTAGCCGTTCTTCAGCGATACAAAGGCTTTCACCACCTCGCCCACCAGGGCGTCGGGCTTGCCAATGACACCGGCCTCGGCCACGGCCGGGTGTTCCATCAGCACGCTTTCCACTTCAAACGGGCCAATCAAATGGCCGGCAGATTTGATGACATCGTCGAGCCGGCTAACAAACCAGTAATAGCCCTCGGCATCGCGGCGCACCAGATCACCGGTGAGGTAAAGGCCGTCGGCAAAACATTGTTGGTAGCGCGCCTCGTTGTTCAGGTAAGCGCGAAACATGGATGGCCAACCGGCGCGCAGCGCCAGCTCACCCTGGGCTTCGGGCGCATCAAGCACGCGGATGCGGGGCGCCTCACCGGGAGCTTGCAGCTGCGTCACCAAGCACGCGTCAATGCCGGGCAGCGGCCGCCCCATGGCG
>JBIKZP010000409.1:0-3091 GCA_044354655.1 Rhodoferax sp.
CGACATGGTGGGCATGACGCGCGCCCACATGGCCGACCCGCACATCGTGCGCAAAATCATGATCGGCCGCGAAGACACCATTCGCCCCTGCGTGGGCGGCAACTTCTGCCTGGACCGCATTTACGCCGGTGGCGAAGCGTATTGCATTCACAACCCCGCCACCGGGCGCGAGCTGACCATGCCGCACGTGCTGGACCGCGCCGCCACCCCCCGAAAAATCGTGGTGGTGGGCGCTGGCCCGGCCGGACTGGAGGCAGCGCGTGTGGCCTCCGAGCGCGGTCACCAGGTCACGGTGTTTGAAGCTGCCGCCAAACCCGGCGGACAGGTCCGCCTGACCGCTTTGAGCCCACGGCGCAAAGAGATGATCAGCATCATCGACTGGCGCATGGCGCGCTGTGAAGAGCAAGGCGTGCGCTTTCGTTTCAACACGCTGGCCGATGCGGCCACCGTGCTGGCAGAGCAGGCCGATGTGGTCATCATCGCCACCGGCGGCCTGGCGCACACCGAGGTGCTGCAAGCCGGTAACGAGTTGGTGGTGTCGGCCTGGGACATCTTGAGCGGCGAGGTCAAACCGGGCGAACAGGTGCTGCTTTTTGACGACGCAGGCGACCACTCGGCCCTGCAAGCGGCCGACGTGATTGCACAAAGCGGCGCCCAACTCGAAGTGATCACCCCCGACCGCACCTTTGCGCCCGAAGTGATGGCCATGAACCTGGTGCCCTATATGCGCAGCCTGCAAAAGCTGGACGTGACGTTCACCGTGACGTTCCGACTGGAATCGGTGCAGCGCCACCCCAGCCTGCCGGGCAAATTGCTGGCCGTGCTGGGCAGTGACTACGGCGGCGTGCGCAAGGAACGCGTGGTAGACCAGGTGGTGGTCAACCACGGCACCCTGCCGCTGGAAGACCTGTACTTTGAGCTCAAAGCCCAGTCCAGCAATCAGGGCGAGGTCAACTACAGCGACCTGATTGGCGGTAAAGCCCAGACCGTAGCCAGCAACCCCAGCGGCAATTTTCAACTCTTTCGCATCGGCGACGCAGTGGCTGCGCGCAACACGCACGCCGCTATTTACGACGCCTTGCGCTTAGTGAAGGATTTGTAGGCTGAAGCACGCAGCGCCCTAGCGACGCAAGGCTGCCGTGTCTTTGGCCAGTTGGGTCATTTTTGCCCAGTCGCCCTGAGCCAGCGCATCGGCGGGCACCAGCCAGGAGCCGCCGACGCAGACCACGTTGGGCAGGGCCAGAAAGTCTGGTGCATTTTGCAGGGTGACGCCGCCGGTAGGGCAAAACTTGACGTCAAAAAACGGACCACTCCAGGCTTTGAGCATGGCGGGACCGCCGGCTTGCAAAGCCGGAAAGAACTTCAACTCTGTGAAGCCGTCTTCCTGCGCTCTCATAATTTCGCTCCCAGTGGCCACGCCAGGCAACAAGGCCAAACCGACATCACGGCAGGCTTGGCCCACCGCCGAGGTGTAACCGGGGCTCACGGCAAAACGGGCGCCCGCGTTGGCTGCCGCCTGGGCATCGGCCCGAGAGCGCACGGTGCCGGCCCCCACCACGGCTTGCGGCACGGCTTTGGCAATGGCTTCAATACAGGCCAGCGCCTGCGGCGTGCGCAGGGTCACTTCCAGCATGCGAATGCCGCCGGCCACCAGGGCACGGGCCATGGGCACGGCGTGGGCCAAGTCGGTCAAAACAATCACCGGAATAACCGGGGCGTCTTGCATCACTTGCAGGGCGGTCAATGGGCTCATGGAATTGATCCTTGTTTTTTTAAAACTTGCGTAGTGTGGCAAAGCAGCGCTTCAGAGCCAGCTGCAGGCACCGGCCTCAGCGGTCAGAGCGCTGCGGCGCATGCCGGCAAACAGTTCGCGGCCCATACCGATGCCGTTGGCTTCTATCAACTCAGGCGGCATCAGTGCAGGCACACGGGCGGCCCAGGCTTCTGGCGAGATCAGCACTTCCAGCGTACCGGCGGTGGCATCCAGGCGAATGAAATCGCCGTCCTGCACCTTGGCCAGTGGTCCACCGGCAGCCGCTTCTGGCGACACATGAATGGCAGCGGGCACCTTGCCCGAGGCGCCGCTCATGCGCCCGTCCGTCACCAGGGCCACCTTGAAGCCTTTGCCCTGCAACACGGCCAGCGGCGGCGTGAGCTTGTGCAGCTCGGGCATGCCGTTGGCTTGCGGGCCCTGCCAACGCACCACGCACACCACATCACGCTCCAGTTCACCCGCGCTGAAGGCGGTGTGCAGGTCCTCTTGCGAATCAAACACGCGCGCCGGGGCTTCAATCACATGGCGCTCTTCAGGGACTGCTGATACCTTGATCACGCTGCGACCCAAACGACCGGTCAGTAGCTTGAGGCCGCCGGTAGCGCTGAAGGGCTGGCTGGCTGGGCGCACCACAGCCTCGTCTTGGGAGACACCTGCCTCGTGCCAATGCAAGGTGTCACCGGACTGCACCGGAATGCCGGTGTATTCGCGGATGCCACCGGCGCGGGTGGTCAATACGTCCGGGTGCATGAATCCGGCGTCAAGCAACTCGCGGATGACAAAGCCCGGGCCGCCTGCCGCTTGAAACTGGTTCACATCGGCGCTGCCGTTGGGGTAGACGCGGGTCAACAAGGGCACCACTTCGGACAGGGCCGAGAAATCATCCCAGTCAATCACGATGCCTGCGGCACGCGCCACCGCCACCCAATGAATCAGGTGGTTGGTCGAGCCACCGGTGGCCAACAAGGCCACCATGGCGTTGACGATGCAGCGCTCGTCCACCACCTGGCCGATGGGCGCAAAGCGCTTGGCCTTGGTGATGGCCAGCACGGTGCGTACGGCCTCGCGTGTGAGCTCCTGGCGCATGTCTTCGCCGGGATTGATAAAGGCGGTACCGGGTACATGCAGGCCCATGGCTTCAAGCAGCATCTGGTTGCTGTTGGCGGTGCCATAAAAGGTGCAGGTGCCTGCGCCGTGGTAGGCCTGCGACTCGGCAGCCAACAGTTCAGCGCGGCCCACCAGGCCCTGGGCCGCTTGCTCGCGCACCTTGGCTTTGGCGTTGTTGGACAGGCCTGAGGTCATGGGGCCGGCCGGCAC
>JBIKZP010000410.1:0-3089 GCA_044354655.1 Rhodoferax sp.
CAAAAGAACCCGCACGCCGCCGAGGTGGTGAGCCACGACCCCGAGCAACTGCTGGCCGACTACGCCCGCCTGCAAACCGAGGCGCAAAGCCTGCGCGACCAACTCAAAAGCATCCTCGCCCAATCGCTGGGGGCCAAGGCGTGAGCGCAGTGCTGACGGCGCAAGAGCCCAGTGCCAAATACCTGGTGAATTTGCAACCGCCACTGGTGCGGCATTTCGACTTGATCGCCCAAGCCCCCGGCGGCGTGGCCCGCCTGCGCGAACTCATTTTGACGCTGGCCGTGCAAGGCAAGCTGGTGCCGCAAGACGCAAATGATGAATCGGCGAGTGAACTGCTCAAGAAGATCAGGGCGGAGAAAGACCGACTGATTGCGGATGGCAAGATCAAGCAGGACAAGCCGTTGGCGGAGATTGCGGATGAGGAAAAGCCGTTTGACTTACCGACTGGCTGGGAATGGGCACGGATACCTGAGATTACCCACGGACTTGGTCAAGGCGAGCCAACAGCGTCTTTCAGCTATATCGATGTGGCTGCGATTGACAACGCCAAGGGACGAATTGCACAAGAAGTTCAAGTACTTGAGGCCTCTGATGCGCCTTCACGTGCGCGAAAAAACGTGGCGCAAGGTACGGTCATTTATTCCACTGTGCGACCGTATCTCAAAAACATTGCAGTCGTTGAATATGAGTACGTGCCACGCGCCATTGCCAGTACCGCCTTCGCTGTGATGCACCCACATACAGGGGTGCTATCGAAGTACCTGCTGCATTACCTTCGCAGTGAGCCGTTTACTGAGTTCGTGAATAGTAAAGCAGTTGGAGTGGCCTACCCCGCCATCAACGACGCGAACTTTTTTCAAGGCGTTATTGCGTTACCGCCTGCTGCCGAACAATCCCGCATCGTCACCCGCGTCGAAGAACTGATGCAACTTTGCGACGCCCTCGAAGCAAGCGGCCAGCTCGAAGCGCAGCAACACGCCCAACTTGTCAGTACCCTGCTGGGCACGCTCACCCAAAGCGAAACGCCCGAGGCAATGGCCGACAACTGGCAACGCATCGCCACCCACTTCGACTTGCTGCTCGACCGCCCCGAAGCTGTGGACGCCTTTGAGCAAACCATCCTCCAACTCGCAGTCCGCGGCCTCCTCGTTCCCCAAGACCCCACCGACGAACCCGCCAGCGTTCTCCTGCAAAAAATCCGCGCCGAAAAAGACCACCTCATCGCCCAAGGCAAGATCAAACGCGACAAACCCCTGCCACCCATCACCGACGAAGAAAAACCGTTTGAGTTGCCGCAGGGGTGGGAGTGGGCAAGATTTCCTGAGCTGGGGGAATTTGGTCGAGGCAAGTCAAAACATCGCCCACGCAATGATCCTGCGCTCTTCAATCCGTCGATTTATCCAGTAGTTCAAACGGGTGAGGTTGCACGAGCAAAAGGCGTGATTCAGGAGTACCACTCAAAGTACAGCGAAGTTGGACTGGCACAGAGTCGCTTGTGGCCTGAAGGAACACTTTGCATCACGATTGCCGCCAACATTGCCGATGCTGCATTACTAGGATTTGATGCGTGCTTTCCTGATAGCGTAGTTGGCTTTATTCCAGCGCAAACACTTGGCAATGCCAAATACTTTCTGGCGTTCATGGAAACAGCGCGAAATGACTTGATCAAATTCGCACCCGCCACAGCGCAGAAGAACATTAATTTGGAAATTTTGGGTGGATTGCTCATTCCTGTGCCGCCACTTTCTGAAATGTCCCGCATCGTCACCCGCGTCAACCAACTCCGCAGCCTTTGCGCTGATTTGCGCCAACGTCTAACGACTGGTCAAGCGGTGCAGTCGCATTTGGCCGATGCCTTGGTGACGGGTTAAGGCGCGCAATTAAGCCATGGCCTCCCGCAACCAAAAACCTTGGTTGAGTGTGGATGACCAACTCGCGAAGTTGGTCGATCGGGGGATGGCGATCAGCGACCCAGCCAAAGCCCACGATTACTTGGAGCGCATTGGCTATTACCGGCTCAGCGGTTATTGGTATGACATGCGGGTGCGCGATGTACCGTTTTGCCCGCTAGACCCCAAGACAGGACGCAAGCCCCAAAAGGTGGTGATCGAGCGCCCCGTTTTAGATGAGTTCAAACCCGGCACGCGCTTTCAAGATGCGGTGGATTTGTATGTATTCGGCATGGAAGAAGGCGTGCTGCTGGCCATGCAAGACGTCGCCCAGCAATCAGGCCAATCCTGGCCCTCTCTCAGCGCAGCCCTGAAAAAAGAAGGCCGGCTGCACCTGGAAACTTACTGAAGTTTTGTGAGGCCTCGGCATGGCGGCTTGGATTGCTCTGGTGCCGCTACTGCTGCACCAGCTGTCCCAAAGCTGCCAAGCCCACCGGGGCCTGGGGCAACCACGGCAACACGTAACTGCGTTGAGACAAGCCTTGGGTTACCCGCGCCATTTGTAGTTGCTCGCCCTGCAGTCTTGCTTTGAGTAACGGGTCTTGTGTGCCCGCGGCCAGCACGCTTTTGTTGATGACCCAGGCAAAGGGTTCTATGTGGGCGCGGCGCAAGTCATCTTGCAGGGCCTGGGCCTGCGAGACGGGCGTGGTCTCGGGCAGGGTTACCAAAATGATTCGGGTGTAGCTGGGATCTTGCAAGCGCATCAACGGGGTGACGACACGGCCCGTATGGCCTTCAAATTCACGCATCATCTGTCGGTGGTAGGCGCCTGTGGCGTCCATCAGCAGCAACGAGTGGCCGGTAGGCGCGGTGTCCAGCACCACAAAGGCGCTCCGTCCTTCGCTCACTACGCGAGAGAACGCATGAAAGACGGCCACCTCTTCGGTACAAGGGGAGCGCAGGTCTTCGAGCATCAGGGCTTGCTCTTGCGCGTTCAGATGCGGCGCTTTGGCGGCCATGATTTTGTCGATGTAGCGCTGCGTTTCCAGTGCCGGATCAATCCGGTCCACCTTTAGACCGGGCAGTTCGCCCGCCAGCGTGCCGGTTAAGTGGGCGGCGGGGTCTGTGGTGCTGAGGTGAACCGTTTTGCCACGTTGCACCAAGCCAATGGCCAGCGCCGCCGCCACGGTGGTTTTGCCC
>JBIKZP010000051.1:0-9433 GCA_044354655.1 Rhodoferax sp.
GTGCAACCGGAAATCAGAAACCTTCAATACCATTCTTGGGTCTGGACTCCACCACAAAATGGGTTGCCCTTCACTGAACCAGGGAAAAATACAGCTTGCATAAGCCTTGCACAGGGTGCTCGTGTCCAGTGCTCCGCCAGCGGCCAATAAACCGGGTGCTGAAGACGCCCTACCAAGTGCTCGGGCCAGCGCAGGAAAGTCTTCACCGGGAGCAAGCCAAGTCAGGGGAGGGGGCGCGGTAATCATTGAATGACTGTAGCTGAAGCGCTGCAGTGTTCAAAGCCCAGATAAAGGCACTGACGGTCATTTTTCAGTTGTAAAAGTTTCTCTTGTCCAAGAAATCGTACTTTGAACCGTTACAATACAAATCAGTCGGGGCGTAGCGCAGCCTGGTAGCGCATCTGGTTTGGGACCAGAGGGTCGAAGGTTCGAATCCTTTCGCCCCGACCACATAATCTCTCGATCTCTGCCCGTAGCTCAGTTGGATAGAGCAACAGCCTTCTAAGCTGTGGGTCGGGGGTTCGATCCCCTCCGGGCAGGCCAAGCCCACCAATGATAGTCCGCTACACAATTAATAGCACTATTATGTCTGGGCTACGCTGGGGCTGCACTCAAAAAATCAACAATATACTTTCATGTCGATGCTTTTTTAGCACACCTGTCAGATCGTGAGTATGCACTCGGTACATAGCCGGTAAGCCCAGCATCGTGCAAAACTGCCTAGGCCATCCCTATGATGCCTTCACTCCGCTGTAAAGCCCACCTTTGCAGCCATTGCAAACAGTTTTAGATCATGCGGCAAGGTTGCCTCAGTCAAATAGCTGGGTATTGGAAACTAAAACCTCAAAGCGAAATGGCCTATCCCTCCGGGCGGGACCACGGGACGTCATCCCCCCACCATGCGGCCATTTAATCATGAATATTTTTGGAAACGCTCTGTGAGGCGTTCCATCTTTGGGCCAACAGCGTAGTAAAGCCCTGCCTGGTCGGCTCGCAGCGGAGACGCTACGCCTGCCGTTGTCTGCTAAGCCGTCGTCGCACCCATCACCTCAACCCTTGGCGCGCGCACCAGGCAGGCCGTGCTGATGCCTGGCCCCGAGGCGGTCAGCACCGGACGGGACCGCTCGCACGGGTCGGTGCGGATCGGGCAACGGCTGGCAAACGGGCAGCCAGGGGGCGGTGCCAGCGGGCTGGGCAGATCGCCGGTAAGAATGATTTTTTCGCGTTTGCGCTGCGCCACCGGATCGGGCAGGGGTATCGCCGACAGCAGCGCCTGGGTATAGGGGTGCTGCGCTGCGCTGAACAGCGTGTCGGTGTCGCCTCGCTCGGCCACGGTGCCCAGGTACATGACCATGGTCTCGTCGGCCACATGACGCACCACCGACAAATCGTGCGAAATGAACAGGTAAGCCAGCCCGAGTTCGCGCTGCAACTCCATCAGCAGGTTAAGGATTTGGGAGCGGATCGACACATCGAGTGCCGACACCGGTTCGTCCAGCACCAGCAGTTTGGGCGACAAAGCCAGGGCCCTCGCGATCACCACCCGCTGCTTCTGACCGCCGGACAAGGCATTGGGCGTGCGCGCGGCATAAGCAGCCGGCAGCCCCACCCGGTCCAGCAACTCAGTCAGGCGCCGGCGCTGCTCTGCAGTGCTGCGGCCCTGGATCGCCAGTGGCTCCAAAATACTGTCAGCCACCGTCATCTTGGGGTCCAGCGCGGCGGTCGGGTCCTGAAACACGATGGCGATCTCGGTGGCCAGCGCCCGGCGCGCTTTGGGTGGCAGGCGGGTAATCTCCTGCCCAGCGAACTGAATGCTGCCCGAAGTGGCCGCTTCAAGGCCCACAATGGCATAAGCGGTGGTCGACTTGCCGCAGCCGCTCTCTCCCACCAGCGCCAGGGTACGCCCAGCGGCGAGGTCGAATGACAGCCCGTCCACTGCCTTGATGGTGGAGCGCTGCGCGTCGCGCCCGGTGAAGTGAACCTTGAGGTCGCGAACCCGCAGCAGGGGTGGCGTGGTGTTGTTCATGCCATTGCCGCAACGCGGTCCGTGTGCCAGCAGGCCACCTGGTGGTCGGCCTGAGCCAGCGGTGTCAGAACAGGGCGCTCGCCGCACTTGGAACTGGCCAACGGGCAACGATCGCGAAAGCGGCAGCCCTGCGGCCAGGCATCGGCGCTCGGAACTTGGCCCTCAATGGTGCGCAGCACGGTCTTGCGCTGCCCGTTCAGCCGGGGCACGGTGGCCAGCAACAAGCGGGTGTAGGGATGGGCCGGCGCCGCAAAGATCTGCTCCACCGGGCCGCTTTCAACCACGCGTCCGCCGTACATCACCGCCACGTCGTCGGCCATATCGGCCACCACGCCCATGTCATGCGTGATCAGCACAATGGTGGTGCCCACCTCGTCGCGCAGGCGCTTCATCAGGTCCAGAATCTGCGCCTGGATCGTCACATCCAGCGCCGTCGTCGGCTCATCGGCAATCAACAGGCGTGGCCGGCACACCAACGCTGCGGCGATCATGATGCGCTGGCACATGCCGCCCGACAGTTCGAACGGAAACTGCGCCGCGCGCTGGGCCGGGTCAGGAATGCCGACCATCGCCAGCATCGCAATCGCCTCTTGTCGCGCCTGCGGGCCCGTCAGGCCGCGGTGGATGCGCAGCGCCTCTTCCACTTGGGCGCCTACGCGCATCAGCGGGTTCAGTGAGGCCACAGGTTCCTGGAAAATGATGGACGCCCGGTTGCCACGAACCTCGCGCAAAGCCACGTCATCCATGGCGGTCAGGTCAGCGCCTTGCAGCTGAATCTGTCCGCCGACAATTTGCGCTGCTGCCGGCAACAGGCTCAGGATGGACAAAGCCGTCAGGCTTTTACCGCAGCCGCTTTCACCGACGATGGCCAAAATTTTGCCCTCGGCCGCTGCCAGCGACACACCGTCGACGACGTTCACGCCGGCGATCCGGATCACCAGATCCCTGACCGACAGGACGGTGTTTGCCGGTGCTGTGCTAGCCTCAGGCGCCATCGGCAAGCCCTCCAACCACCACAGCCGCCCACGGGCTGGTGGCATGGGCCATGCCTTGGTTGCGACCCGCCTCACGTAATACCGCCGACGGAATGGCAAAGTGCACCGGGTAAACCGTGTCCTGCACAAGCTCGACCGGAAACCGGCTCGCGACGGCTGCCGCAACCTCCGGTCCGGCGCGCTGGTCGACCTTGATGGTGGCCGTGCTGGCATCCAGCCGGGGCGCATTGAAGGCGTCCTCCAGTGACAGGCCACGGTCCAGCAGACCCGAAACCAGTTGCAGCACGGTTGGAAAGATAGTGCGGCCACCGGCGGCGCCAATGGCCAGCCAGGGCCGGCCATCGCGCTGCAGGATCAACGGGCACATATTGGCCAGTGGCTTGGCCCCGGCCGCCATCGAATTGGGTTGCCCCGGGCGCGGGTCAAACCACATCATGCCGTTGTTCATCAGAAAACCCGCGCCAGGCATCACCACCTTGGCGCCGAAGCGCGACAGCAGTGTGTTAGTGAGCGAGACCATGGACCCGGAGGCATCCACCACACTGATATGCGAGGTGCAGCCCGCATCTGCGGTCGCCGCATGGCCCATCTTAGTCAAACGCTGCGCATAGGCGGCACGGATGGCGGTGGCGTGGATCAGGGCAGCCTCGGCGTTGGATGTCGCCGGCCCCAGCGCCGAAGCGGTCAGCGCGGCGCAGGCCTCAAGAAAGGTCGGGCCACCGCTCAGCCCTGGCATGGCCTGGACTTGGTGGCCGCGGTAATGGCCGACCAGGGGCGGCGCCCAGACCGGCTGGTAGTTGGCAAAGTCGTCAAAGCGCAAGGCCGAGCCGCCGGCTTCGAGGTCACGCGCCAGAGTCCGGGCGGTATCGCCTTCGTAAAACTCCCGGGCCCCGCCCTGCGCCAGCCGTTTCAGCAAGCGCACAGTGTCGGGCAGGGGCCGGCGCGCAGCCGGCGTGCGATCGCTGGCCCGGGGCGCACGGCCCTCGTCGAGAAACAGTGCCGCACTGGCCGGGTCCTGCGCCAGGCCTGCCGCATCGATGGCCAGTGTCAGGCAAGTAAACCAGTCCAGCTCCAAGCCCTGCGTGGCGTGCTGGATGGCGGGCTGCAGCGCGTCGGCCCAGCTCAGGGTGCCGTATTTCTCTAGGGCACTGGCAAATCCGGCGATCGCCCCGGGCACGCAGATGGAGCCGTAGCCCGACACATTGCGGTTGTCCTGCACCGCAGGCCAGTTGAACCAGTCGCCGTCGTTGCCGCCCACTAGGGGGTAATCGGCCGGGTTCAGGCCGCGCGGCGCCAGCACATTGAAATCGAGGGTGTCAACAGCGCCGGTCTGGCCATCGGCGTGCAGCAGAAAGCCGCCGCCGCCGATGCCCGACAGCCAGGGCTCGACCACACTGAGCACCAGCGCCGTGACGATGGCGGCATCCATGGCATTGCCACCCCGTGCGAGCACGGCAGCGCCGGCCTCGGCGGCATAGCGGTTTTGTGCGGCGACCAGGCCATGGCGCGAATGGATGGCCGGTTTGTGAACGGTAAAGGTCTGCATCAGGGTCCTGGCACGAAGCGGCGTGGCGCAATGGATTCGGGTGTGCGCAGCGGCACCACGAAGCGGTCACGATTGACCGAAGTGGCATGGTGGGCCGCCACCTCACCGACCGTGGCGATCCACGCACCCGGGCTGCGGGCAACCGTGCTCAGCAACTGGTCGAGCAGCCGGATGCGGTGGGCGCGACCCGAAATCCAGTCATGCACAGTCAGCATGAACAAGCCGCCCTCGGCGTGCAGCGTCTCCCACTCGTCGGTCCAGGTCTCCAGCACCGGGCGCGACGCCGATGGCGGCCAGTGGTCGACCCCGCCACCCAGAAATTTGAAATACACCGCATCGTCAATGGCCCACTGCACTGGCACCTCCACCACATCACCCAGGGTGTAGGGGTTGTCAAAGCCCGACAGTGAGCTGTCGTACATGCCGCGCGCCTGCAGTTCGGCCATCATGTGCGGCGTCATCTCCCAGGCCGGCGACCGGAAACCCTTGGGCATCAGGCCGACTTGCCGCTGGAACAAGGTGAGTGAGGCATCGAGCGCGGCGCTGAATTCGGCGTCCGAGGTGTGCGCTACGATTTCATGGAAATAGCCGTGCAGACCGACCTCATGCCCGCCCTGCACAAAGGCCGGCAGCAGCTCAGGGTAGGCTTCGGCCACCACGGCCGGCACAAAAAATGAGCCCCGAATACCATGCCGGGCCAGCAGGTCAAGCAGCCGCCAGATGCCCACGCGCGGCCCAAACAGGCGCTGCTCGAACTGCCCCACCATTTTGGAAGCGGGCTGCTCACGCAGGCCCCAGAGCAGGGGCGAATGCGCATCCACGTCGACCGTGAAACAAAAGGCGCTGCTGCGCCCTTCGGGCCAGACATAGGCCGGCCAGGGCGAGGACCGGGTAACAGGCAGGTTCATGCGTGGCACCTCATAGCGCCGATTTCTTGGTCTGGTGGACTTCCATCGACCCGATGGAGTTGCCGCCGTCGATGGTCAGCGTGGCGCCTGTGACGTAAGCGGACGCGTCACTGGCCAGGTAGAACAGACCGTTGCGCACATCCGAGGCCGAGGTGGTCCGGCCCAGCGGAATGGCAGCCACGGTTTTCTGGACGTGGGCATCGGTGAGCGGACTCACCGCACTGCCGGCCATGAAGCCTGGCTCCAAGGTATTGGCCCGAATGCCGTACTCGGCCAGTTCCACGCCAAAGCCCTTGGTCAGCCGGTCCAGCGCGGTCTTGGAGGTGCAATAGGGGACCACGGTGCGCCGCATCTTGCGCGAGGCGCCTGACGAAATGTTGATGATGGAGCCCTTGATGCCCTTGGCAATCATCTGGATCGCCACGCCCTTGGTCAGGATGTAGGGCGCCCGCAGGTTGATGGCAAAGATCTCGTCGAATTCCTGGGTCGAGATGTCCAGCAAAAAACCGCTCGGGTAAATGCCGGCGTTATTCACCAGCACGTCGGTGGCACCCCAGCGACTGCCGACCTCAGCCACCAAGGCATTGATCGAGGCCTCATCGGTCAGGTCAGCCGCCCAGGCAAAGCTTTTGCCGCACAGGCCGGTCTGGCCCGCCAACTCGGCCAGCGCAGTCTCCGACCGATCGGTCAGGCACAGCTCACAACCAGCCTCCTGGAAAGCCGCCACGATCCAGCGCCCGATCACGCCGCAGGCGCCCGTGATCAGCACACGTTTACCGGCCAGGTCAGAAAAATAGTCCATGGTTTACTCCTAGTGCAGTCTTGGGTCGTACCGGTCGCGCAAGGCGTCCCCGATCAGGTTGATGGCAAGCACCAGGGTGAACAGGCACAGACCCGGAAAAGTAGCAATCCACCAGGCGTTGCCAAGGTAGTTGCGGCCGGTGCTCAGCATCGAGCCCCAGCTGGCGGTGGGGGGTTGCACGCCCAGGCCCAGGAACGACAGACCGGCCTCAAACAACACCATCAGGCCGAACTCCAAGGTCGCCACCACAATCACGGCGCCCAAAATGTTGGGCAGCACGTGGCGAAACAAGACGCGCACCGGTCCGGCCCCCATCAGGGTCGCCAGCCGCACATAGGGCGTGTTGGCAATGCTGAGCGTCTGGCCATAGGCGACCCGGGCGTAGCGGGGCCAGCGTGTCAGCGCCAGCACCACGATCACATTCACCAGCCCTGGGCCCAGCACCGCCACCGTGATGATGGCGAGCAGGATGGCGGGCACCGACAGAAAGATGTCCACCACCCGCATCACCAGCACTTCCACCCAGCCACGAAGGTAGCCGGCCAGCATGCCCAGCACCACACCCACCGTGCCGGACAGCAGCGCTGCCGTGAAGGCCACGGCCAGCGACACCCGCGCACCATGGATCAGCCGGCTAAGCAAATCACGGCCCAGTTCATCGCTGCCCAGCCAGTAGTGAAAGGCGCGGGAGGTGGTGCCGGGCGGCTTCATGCGCCCCAGCAGGTTTTGCGCGTTCGGCTCGTAGGGTGCGATCAGCGGTGCCGCGATGGCAGCCAGCACAAACAGCACGATCACCGTGACCGGCAGCCAGAGGGCCAGATTCACCGGCCGGCGGCGCGGCTGCACAACCGCTGTGAGCGTCTGCGCCTTCATCGCCGCACCCCGTCAAGCCGGATGCGCGGGTCCACCGCGCTGTACAGGATGTCCGCCAGCAGATTGAGTGCAATGGTGACAAAGGCGCCCATCAGGACCACGCCCTGCACCACCATGAAGTCGCGCGACAGAATGGATTGCACCGTTACCTGTCCCAACCCGGGCCAGGCAAACACCGTCTCGACGATCACCGCGCCGGCGAGCAAATTGGAGATCTCGATCGCGGCTACGGTGATGACCGGGATGGCGGCATTGCGGGCCAGGTGACGCACCAGCAGGCGGCCCGTGCTCGCGCCGCGCGCCCGGGCGCTGCGCACGTAGTCACGGGTGAGCTCGTCAAGAATGGCGGTGCGGGTGATGCGGGCAAAGGTGGCCATGCTCAGCAGCCCGAGCGCTACCGAGGGCATGATCAGGTTCTCAAAACCACCCACCGAGGACGGCGGCAACCAACCCAAGGTAACCGCAAACAGCATGATCAGCATGATGCCGCTCCAAAAGGTGGGCATACTCTGCGCCGCAAACACCAGGCCGGCGAGTATGCGCGCCGCAGCACTTTGCCGGTACAGGGCCAGCACAATCCCGACCGGGATGCCCAGCCCGCAAGCGACGGTCAGGGCGCCGGCGGCCAATTGCAGGGTGTAGGGCAGGCGCGACGCGATGATGGTGGAGACGGGTACATTTTGAACCACAGACTGACCTAGGTCGAAGCTGGCGATCTGTTGCAGGAAGGACAGGTACTGCACAAACAGGGGCCGATCCAGACCCAGCGTCTGGCGCAGGGCTTCGATATCGGCCTGTGTGGCGGTTTCCGGGACCAGCAGGAAGGTCGGGTCGCCGGTCAGGCGCTGGACAAAGAAGATCAGAGTGATCACGCCAAACAGCGTGACCAGCACCTGACCGAGCCGGCGCAGCAGGAAGCCTTGCATGGTTGCGAGAAACCGGACCGATCAGTCCTTGTAGGTCATGCGGTTCAGGAACAGGCTCTCGTCCGGCGTCGGCTGCCATTCGAGCCCGCGTGCCGCGCCATAGATCGCTGCGCTCTGGTACAGCGGTACCAGCGGCACATCCTGGTTCACCATCTGGTTGACGCTGCGATAGGCGTCAATACGCTTCTTGCTGTCCAGGGTCTGGCGGGCGGCTTCAAGCTGCACGTCGGCCTTGGGGTTGCGGTAGGCTGACCAGGGGCTGCCTTTGTGCAACAACGGAAACAGCACGCCGTCGGCGTCCAGGCAGGCACAGGACCAGCGGCCAAAACTCAGGGCCGGCACGACCTCGGGCCCACCCTGGGCGCGCTTGAGATAACTGGCCATGTCAGACATGTTGATCTTGACGTTCAGGCCTGCATCCACCAGCATCTGCTGAATGGCCTGCACGATGCGCTGGTCAAACACCGGCGATGTGGCCATTTCGATTTCAAGCTTGGCGGCGGGTCCAGCTTCTTTCACCAGCGCCTGGGCCTTCTTGAGGTCGAACGGGATGGCTGGCAAATCAGGCGTCCAGCCGGCGTGCGCCTTCGTCAGCATCTGCCCGACGGGCTTGTCAAAACCACCCAAAATACCGTCCACCAGCGCAGCCTTGTCGATGGCCATAGCCACCGCTTGCCGGATTTTTTCATTGTCGAACGGGGGCTTGGTAGTGTTCAGGCGCACATAGGCCACGCGCTCGGTCGGCTCGGCCAGCACCTTGGCCTTGGGCGCGTTTTTCAACGGCGCCACCAGGTCAGAATTGAGGGTGACCGCCAGGTCACTTGCCCCAGCCTGCAGGTTGGCGACCCGCGTGGCTGCATCGGGCACGGCGCGGAACACCGCCGTTGGGAACGGGCCTTTGGTGCCCCAATATTTGTCATTGCGCACCAGCGTCACTTGCACGCCACGCTGCCAAGTCTGGAACATGTAGGGGCCGCTGCCGATGGGCTTCAGGTTGAAGGCATCCTTGCCAACGGCCTCGACCACCGCTTTGGGCACGATAGAGAGTTTGACCAATTGGGCCAGCAACGCCGGGTAGGGGCCATTGGTGGTCAGCCGCACGGTATTGCCGGTGGTGACCTCGGCCTTAGTGATCTTGTCGAACTGGCCCAGCTGCGGGCTGCCGAACTTGGGGTCGGTGATGCGGCGCACGCTGTAGGCCACGTCCTCGGCCGTGAGCTTCTGGCCGTCGTGGAACAGCACGTCGGTCCGGATCTGGAACTCGACCACCGAATCAGACACCTGCTTCCAGGAGGAGGCGATCTGCGGCACGATCTCACCCTTGTTGTTGCGGGTGATCAGGTTGTCAAACACGTTG
>JBIKZP010000052.1:0-9419 GCA_044354655.1 Rhodoferax sp.
GCGCGCGCCAAAAACCGCAGCGGGCCGGCTCCAGTGCTCAGACATGCCCAGCACGTGCGCGGCATCGCTGGGGGTGAACCCACTGTAAATGGCCAGGCCCTTGCGCTCCAGCCGGGCCAGGGCGCGCGACAGCGGCCGGTCTTCTATGTTGGACTTTTCCAGGTCAATCGGGCCTTTGGCCAGCAGCTCCCAGGCGCGCAACTCGTCGTCTGGCAGGTGGTCCACCATGGCTTGGTCAGCGCTCAGGCGTAGTGCAAAGCGAATTTGGCTGGCATGCGGGGTTTCGTTTTGCTGCCGCTCCAGCACTTTCAAAACCTGGGGGTGCTCGTGCGCCAGCAGGCTCAGGGGCACCACACGCCGCGGCCCGATGGACAGGCCCGCGCCACCTTGAAAGCGCACCTCGCTGTCGCCGCCCAAGCCAATGGCGTACACCTTGACGGCCTCGATCATGGGTCGCCAGTTGCCCACCATGGCACCGTCAAAGCTCAAATCGGGCAGGCCATTTCTGACCACGGCAATGTCGGTGGTGGTGCCGCCCATGTCGGCCACGATGGCGTTACGCAGGCCGCTCAAGGCACAGGCACCCAGCACACTGGCCGCCGGGCCGGACAACACGGTACCCACTGGGCGTTGCAAGGCGCTGTGCACGTTAATGAGCGAGCCATCGCCCTTGACGATCATCAGCGGTGCGTCAATGTGGCGCACCTTGAGCATGCTTTGCACCGACTCAATCAAGGCCTTGACGTGAAAAATCATGCGCGCATTCAGCGCCACGGTCATGGCGCGACGCGGGGCACCCAGGCTAGAGGCCAGCTCGTGGCCGCAGGTCACCGGTTTGTCGCACAAGGCTTCAACCCAGGCGCGCAGTTGCAACTCATGCGCCGGGTTGCGCACACCAAAACTGGCCGAGATGGCAAACGCGCTCACACGCGGTGCATGTTTGAGAATGGCCGCCTTGGCTTGCGCTTCGTCGAGCTCTTGCAAGGCCACGCCACCGGCGTCGTGCCCGCCCGGCAAAGACACCACGGCGTCTGCGCCCAGCAACTCCACCAGACCGCTGCTCTTGATTTGAGGCGCTTCATAACCGGCCAGCAGCACGCACACTGGCGAGCCCTTGCCTTCGACCACCGAGTTGGTGGTGAGCGTGGTGGACAAAGACACCAGCATCACCTGGCCCAGCAAGTCTGGGGGCAGTTGGTCCAGTGCGGCGCCAATACCCAGCGCCAAGTCAAAGCGTGTGGTCAGACTTTTGGCGGCGCAGACCACCTGACGCTGCGCGTCCAGCAGCACGACATCGGTGAAGGTGCCGCCGGTGTCAATGCCCAGAAAATACCTCATGCGCCCTCCCAGGCTTGGCTCACGCCGTCAGCTTCAGTCGCCCGCTTCACACAGCCAGCGGTACAGGTAATCGGCAAAACTGCGGCGCACGGTCAGCTCAAAATGCTCGCCAGCTTGCACGCAAACGATGGTGGCGCCAGCCTTGGCCACATGGGTTTGGGCCACCGAACCGGCCTTGAACACGCTCGGGTGCAGGTCCAGCGGGCAGCCGCGTGCCAGCAAATCAGCAGCAGCAGCGCCTTTGACCTGAAATGTGGTGTTGCCGTCGCCCACGCGCACGACCGCGTGGTGCCTACCGGCCAGCGCCGTTTGCAGGGCCAACTCCAGGGCCTCGCCCTGGCCGTCACTGAGCTTGATCAGCCACTCATCAGGCCCCAACCACAGCACCTGCCGCTGGGCATTGGCGTGAACGGTGTTGGCGCTCAAGGGCAAGTCCAACCCGATGCACGCAGCAGCGGCACTCAGGAAGCTCGCCTGTGACGGTTCGCCCCGCAAATTGATCATCTGGATAAAGGGCGTTTCTGAAAGGGTGCAGCTGTGGCCGTCCACCGTCAGCACGCGCTGGCCCAGACGGGTGATGCCCGCCAGCGGGCTTTGCAGTTCAATTTCAGACATGGTGACGATCCCCTTTCGGGTCATAAAACACAGGGCTGCACACCGTGGCAGCCACATAACGACCATCAGCCAGAGCGGCATAGACTTTGCCGCCCATGCGCTGCTGGCCCGAACGTACCACCGCCATGGCAATGGAACGCTTCAAGGTGGGGCTGTAGTAGCTGGAGGTCACGTGCCCCAGCATGGGTACCGGCGGCGGACTGGCCTGCGACTGCGCCGTCAATTGCGCGCCTTCGGGCAAAACAATGTGCGGCTCGTCGGTGAGCAAGCCCACCAACTGCTTGCGGTCTGCGCCGGCGGTATGGCTGCGGGTGAGCGAGCGGCGGCCCAAAAAGTCTTTGGTCTTGGCCACCATGGCGCTCATGCCCAGGTCGTGCGGAGTGATGGAGCCGTCGGTTTCCTGGCCCACAATGATGTAGCCTTTTTCGGCCCGCAGCACGTGCATGGACTCGGTGCCATAGGGCGTTATCTGGTGCTCGGCGCCGGCTTGCATCAAGGCTTTCCAGACAAACGCACCGCTGTTGGACGGTACGTTCACTTCCAGCGACAACTCGCCCGAGAAGCTGATGCGCATGATGCGCGCTGCCACGCCGGCCACCGTGCCCTGGCGGTGCGTCATGAAGGGAAAGGCGGCGGCCGACAGGTCGACATCGGTGCAAACTTTTTCCAGCACGGCGCGGGCCTTGGGGCCAGCCAGCACAAAGGTGGACCATTGGTCGGTCACGGTAGTCATGAAGACCTTCATGTCGGGCCACTCGGTTTGCACCCAGCGTTCCATCCAGCCCAGCACGCGCGCCGCGCCACCGGTGGTGGTGGTCATCAGGAAGTGGTTCTCGCCCAGGCGCGCGGTGACACCATCGTCAAACACCATGCCGTTTTCGTCGAGCATGAGGCCGTAGCGGCATTTGCCCACCTCCAGCTTGAGGAAGGGGTTGGTGTACATCCAGTTGAGCAGCTTGGCGGCGTCAGGGCCTTGAATGTCGATCTTGCCCAACGTGGAGGCGTCCATGATGCCTACGCCATGGCGCACGGCCAACACCTCGCGCTCTACGGCCTGGTGCATGTCTTCCTGACCCTGCGGGAAATACCAGGGCCGCTTCCACTGGCCCACGTCTTCAAACAGGCAGCCGGCGGCCACATGGTGTTCATGCGGGCTGGTCTTGCGGGCGGGGTCAAACAAATCACCGCGCTCAAGCCCGGCAAACAGACCAAAGCTGATGGGCAGGTAGTTGGGGCGGAAGGTGGTGGTGCCGACCTTGTCAATGGGTTTTTTCAAGGCCCGGGCGGCCAGCGCCATGCCGTTGATGTTGCCCAGCTTGCCCTGGTCGGTGCCAAAGCCCAGCGCGGTGTAGCGCTTGATGTGCTCGATGGATTCAAACCCTTCGCGAATAGCCAGCTCAATGTCACTGGCCGACACATCGTTTTGGTAGTCCACAAAGGCCTTGGCCCGGCGCGAAACGGGTTCTCCGGTTTCGGCAATCCAGAAAGCTTTGATGGGCTCGGTGACCGGCTCCACCACCTGCAGCGGCAGCGCCGTGGCAGCAAAACCAGCGCGGCTGGCTGCTTGCACCGCACAGCGACTGGCATCAGCCAGCGTCTGGCTCAGCGTCCAGGTGGCATTGCAGGCCCCCACGCTGATCTGATCGGTCACGGGCTCGCCGGGGGCAAAACACACGGCCTGGTCGTTCCAGCGCACTTTGCCACCGGAATGGGAATACAGGTGAATGGCCGGGTTCCAGCCGCCGGACATGCCCAACGCATCGCAGCTAATCTGGCGTTCGCTGCCATTGGCCTGGTCGCCCACCATCTGGCGCACGGTGATGGCACTGACACTCAAACTGCCTTTGGCTTGCACCGGCACGTAGCCGCGCAAGACCTCAATACCGGCATCATGTGCTTTTTGCACCAGACCGCCCACCACAGACTTGCCCGCGCGCACGTCGACCACGGTGACCTGCGCACCAGTTTGCTTGAGCAGCAGCGCATCGGCGTAAGCGCTGTCGTTGTTGGTGAGGAGCACGATGCGCTGGCCCACGCGCACGCCGTACAGCTGCGCGTAGTCGGCCATGGCCGAGGACAGCATGACGCCGGGCAAATCGTTGTTACCAAACACCATGGGGCGCTCATGCGAGCCCGTGGCCAGAATCACCTGGTGGGCACGAACGCGCCACATGCGCTCCCTGAAGCCCTGGCGGTCCTTGACGGGTTGGTGGTCGGTCAAGGACTCACGAATGGTCAGGAAGTTGTGGTCATGGCAACCAAACACCACGCCACGGCGGATGATGCGCACATTGGCCATGCTGCCAAGTTCACGCTCGGCACTTTTGACCCAGTCGCTGGCAGACTGGCCATCAATCTTGCCCTGCAACCGGTGTGCCGCACCACCCAGGTGGGCACCGAGTTCAGCCAGGATGACGCGTGCGCCACTGCGCCCGCTCACCAGCGCTGCGGCCAGACCGGCTACGCCGCCACCTGCAATCAGCACATCGCAATGGACGTTTTGCTGCACGTAGCGGTCAGCATCTGCCAGCGCAGGCGCTGCACCCAGGCCTCCGGCCTTGCGGATGAAGCGCTCATAAAACATCCAGGCCTTGCTCGGCCACATGAATGTTTTGTAATAGAAACCGGCGGGGAACAAAGGCGTACCCCAGCGGTTGATGCTAAACAGGTGCTTGAGCGGGCTAGGCCAGGGGTTCACGCTCTCGCCGTGGAGCGACTCATACAGCTCCACTTCGGGCAACTTGGCGTTGGGAATGGTGTAGGCACCGGTCTCCAGTTGCACCAGGGCCGAGGGCTCCTCAATGCCGCAACTCACCACGCTGCGCGGGCGGTGGTATTTCCAGGAGCGCGTCAGCGCAGGGTCGCCCGCACCCAGCAGGGCCGAGGCCAGGGTGTCACCGGCAAAGCCCTTGAACTTGGCGCCGTTAAACGTAAAACTGAGCTGACGGGTGCGATCAATGCGATCGCCTCGGTCGGAAATTCGGGTAGCGCTCACTCAACACCTCCGGAAACTTGTGGCGTGTCGGGGTTCTCCCCCGGCTTGTAAAACTTGGTGAACGCGTAGCTCACGGTGTGGCGCTCGGCATTGAACCAGCGCCGGCAGCCTTGCGCGTGCAACCACTGCTCGCGGTGCAAGCCTTTCGGGTTTTTGCGCATGAAGAGGTAGTCGGCCCACTGGGCGTCGGTCAGGGCATCGGTGTCGAGCGGGCGGGCGATATGCGCCTCACCGCCGCAGCTGAATTCACTTTCGGCGCGGGGACCGCACCAGGGGCAGGTAATTTTTAGCATCTTGAAGGTTCTCTTAGATCGCGTTCAGTGTGCAACGCCGGCCGCGCCGTGTTCGTCGATCAGGTGCCCGGAGGTGAAGCGGTTCAGGTCAAACGCCGCATTCAGAGCATGAGGCCGGTCTTGCGCCATGGTGTGCGCCATGACCCAACCGGACCCTGGCGTGGCCTTAAAGCCACCCGTGCCCCAACCGCAGTTGAAGTACAGGCCCTTGATATGCGTCTTGGAAATGATGGGGCAGGCGTCAGGCGCCACGTCCACAATGCCGCCCCACTGGCGGTTCATGCGCACCCGGCGGAAGATGGGGAACAGCTCGCAAATGGCTTGCAGCGTGTGCTCAATCACCGGGAAAGAGCCGCGCTGGCCATAGCCCACATAGCTGTCAATGCCGGCGCCAATCACCAGGTCGCCCTTGTCGGACTGGCTGGCATAGGCGTGAATGGCGTTGGACATGACCACGGTGTGCAAAATGGGCTTCATGGGTTCTGACACCAGCGCTTGCAGCGGATGGCTCTCCAGCGGCAGTCGAATGCCAGCCATGTCTGCGATGACGGTGCTGTGACCCGCCGCCACCACACCGATCTTCTTGCTCTTGATAACACCACGCGTGGTCTCGATGCCCACGACCTGGTCGCCGTCGCGCTGCACGCCTATGACTTCACAGTTCTGGATGATGTCCACGCCCAGCCGGTCGGCGGCGCGGGCAAAGCCCCAGGCAATCGCATCGTGGCGGGCCACACCAGCGCGCGGCTGGAACGACGCGCCCATGACTGGGTAGCGCAGGCTGCTGCTGGTGTTCATGATGGGCACCATCGCCTTGATTTCTTCAGGGCTGAGCACCACGCCGTCCACACCGTTCAGGCGGTTGGCATTGACGCGGCGGTGGATGTCGCGCATGTCTTGCAGCGAGTGGCCCACGTTCATCACGCCGCGCTGGCTGAACATGGTGTTGTAGTTCAGGTCTTGCGACAGGCCTTCCCACAGCTGCAGCGCTTTCTCATACAAATGCGTGGCGTCGTCCCACAGGTAGTTGGAGCGCACGATGGTGGTGTTGCGCGCGGTGTTACCGCCGCCCAACCAGCCGCGCTCGACCACAGCGATATTGCGCATGCCGTGCTCTTTGGCCAGGTAATAAGCCGTGGCCAAGCCGTGGCCGCCACCGCCGACGATGATGGCGTCGTAGCTGCCCTTGGGTTCAGGACTGCGCCACTGTTTTTGCCAGTTCTCGTGGTAAGACATGGCGTTGCGGGCGAGGGAAAAAATTGAAAAATGGCTCATAAATATCTCGGTTCATCCGTACCCTGCCTACTCAGGCAGGCTTGAGGCGTGCCCTTGGCGGACAAGCCTGCGGCGGAGGTGTTCCACAGGTTTAGCATTCGATCACGTTCACTGCCAGGCCACCGCGGCTGGTTTCCTTGTATTTTGTCATCATGTCCCGGCCGGTATCGCGCATGGTCTTGATGACCTGGTCGAGCGAAACAAAGTGTGTGCCGTCGCCGCGCAGTGCCATGCGCGCGGCATTGAGCGCTTTGACCGAGCCCATGGCGTTGCGCTCGATGCACGGAATTTGCACCCGCCCACCCACGGGGTCGCAGGTCAGTCCCAGGTTGTGCTCCATGCCAATTTCGGCGGCGTTTTCTACCTGGCTCGGGGTGCCGCCCATAACGGCTGCCAAACCACCCGCCGCCATAGAGCACGCCACGCCAACCTCGCCTTGGCAGCCCACTTCGGCACCGCTGATGGAAGCGTTTTCTTTGTACAGCAGGCCAATGGCGCCAGCGGTCAGCAAGAAGTCACGGATGCCGTCAGCACTGGCGCCCGAAATAAAGCGGTCGTAATAGTGCATGACAGCAGGAACAATGCCGGCCGCACCATTGGTGGGCGCGGTCACCACGCGGCCACCGGCGGCGTTTTCTTCGTTCACGGCCATGGCGTAGACGTTGACGAAGTCCAGAATGGTCAACTGGTCTTTCAGCGCCTGCTCGGGCTGACTGCTGAGCGACCGGTGCAACTCGGCGGCACGGCGCTTGACCATCAGGTTGCCGGGCAAGTGGCCTTCGGTGCGAATACCGCGCGCCACGCAAGCCTTCATGGCGTCCCAGATGGCATCTAGCCCGGCGTTGACCTGCTCGTCGGTGCGCCAAGCCAGTTCGTTGGCACGCATGACCTGGGCAATCGACAAGCCGGTAGACCGGGTGATGTCCAGCAGCTGGTCGCCGCTGTTAAAGGGGTGGCGTACCACGGTGCTGTCTGCCACGATGCGCGGCTCAGCCTGGGTGGTGGCGTGCTGGGCATCGGCGTCTTCTTGTGACACCACAAAGCCCCCGCCCACCGAGAAGTAACGCCGCTCTTCAAGCAGCTCGCCCTGGGCGTCAAACGCCATGAACTTGACGCCATTGGGGTGAAAGGAGAGGGTTTCGCGGCGCAAAAACAGCACGTCGGTTTTCTCCAGAAACGCGATGCGGCTCTGGCCATTGAGCAGCAGAGCCTTGTCGGCACGGATAGTGCGCAGGCGCTGCACGATGGTGTCAGGGTCGATGCTGTCTGGCATGGCGCCTTCCAGGCCCAGCATGACGGCGGTGTCGGTGCCATGGCCTTTGCCGGTGGCACCCAGCGAGCCATACAAACGCGCCTCCACCCGGCTGGTTTGAGCCAACTGGCCAGACTCGTCCAGGCGGCGAGCAAACATGGCAGCGGCTTTCATGGGGCCCACCGTGTGCGAGGAAGAGGGGCCAATGCCAATCTTGAACAAATCAAAAACACTCAGTGCCATGCTTAACTTTCTAGTTTTGACCTGCCGGGAATGCAGCCGGACTGCGGCAAAGGGTTGCCTGGGTTCGGCGCCACCCCGCTGTCACAGGTGCGTTGGAGGTGCGTTATGGATGCTTTATAGATGCTTGTAGGGGCTGTACCAAGTGCCTTGGATTGTGGAGAGTTACAGGGCTTTCAGTGTCCACTTTACGACACAGAGACAGTCTTTCGCGACAAAGCAGTCTGCCGCGTCGCGCCGCTCTGAAGGCGGCATGGGCTTCAGGCCGGGACCGGTGCCTTGTCCGCCTGGCGCTTGGCCGCGTGCACCGTGTTGTAAACCAGCATGGTGACGGTCATGGGGCCCACGCCGCCTGGTACCGGGGTGATGTACGAGGCTTTTTGGCGCACGCCTTCAAAATCGACGTCGCCCACCAAACGGCCATCGGGCAGGCGGTTGATACCCACGTCAATCACCACCGCGCCGGTACGCACCATCTCCTTTGTAATGAGGTTGGGCCGGCCAGCGGCCACCACCAGAATGTCGGCCAGAATGGTGAACTGGGCCAGGTCACGCGTTTTGGCGTGGCAAATACACACCGTGGCGTCTTGCTGCATCAGCATCAGCGCCATGGGCTTGCCGACAATGTTGCTGGCGCCCACCACCACCACGTTTTGCCCCTCGATACGAATGTTCTCGAACTCCAACATTTTTTGCACCCCAAAAGGCGTACAGGGCGGAAATACGGTGTCACCCAACACCAGGCCACCCACGTTGTAGAGGTGAAAACCGTCGACATCCTTGTCGATGGAGATGGCGCCCAGCACCCGGCGCACATCAAAATGTTTGGGCAGCGGCAATTGCACCAGAATGCCATGCACCGAGGGGTCGGCGTTGAGGCGCTCAATTTCAGCTTCAACAACGGCGCCTTCCACACTGGCCTCAAAGGCGTACACCGTAGAGCTCAGGCCCACCTCCGAGCAAGCCTTCATCTTATTGGCCACATAAACCTTGGAGGCCGGATCGTTGCCCACAATAATCACCGCCAGGCCTGGCGTGACGCCCCCGGCTTTGAGCGTGTCACAGATGTCACGGCACTGCGCCCTGACCTGACGGGCCACAGCATGGCCATCGATAATTTTTGCAACCATGGGGGTCCTGAAATGAGGGGGCTGTTGGCGCACTTTTTGCGCCGAGCGAATGCTATGCCCCGGCGCTGCTGGGCAGGACCGCAGCACACGACTATGACCATTCCGCTTGCGACAAAGCCTTGGGTCAACAAGCAGCCGGCGCCGCGCCTCAAGCGTGGCGTCTGGGGGATGACGTTGGGTAACAAGCGCGGGTCGCTTGCTGACTACCCGAGAGCCTGTGGCTTCACCATACTGCAGCCTATACGGGGTTGATTCGTAACCCCCAGCACGATCTGGAGTCA
>JBIKZP010000081.1:0-7841 GCA_044354655.1 Rhodoferax sp.
TGGCATTGCGATACCGGGCGATGCCATTGACCTCAATGGAGGCAGCATCCAGGACGTGGTGGGCAACGATGCCTCGCTTGCGACAGGGAGCAGCAGCGCGCTGTCCTCGCTGGCCGTTACTGACAACAGTGCCTACGTGGTGGACACCACGGCACCGACCGTGCTCATCACCAGCCCATTGGGGCAGGGTGGCACGCTCAACAAAGGTCAAACGGTGGTAGTCACCCTGACCTTTAGCGAAGTACCGGGCAACCTGGTGTGGGACCCGAGCAACCCTGTGGCGCAGAGCAACAGCTTGACAGTCAGCGGGGGGACTTTGGGCGCACTCGTTGGCACGGGACTCGTGCGCACAGCCACCTTCACGCCTACCGACAACGCTGGTGGCAAGGCCAGCATTCAGGTCAAGGATGCAAGCTATACCGATGCGGCGGGTAACCTGGGCAGCGCCAGTGCAGGCGCACTGAGCTTTGACTTTGACACCCAGCAACCAGGGGTGGCAATCACCAGCAGCGCCAGCCAGCTCAAGCAGGGCGAGACAGCCACACTGAGCTTTGTGTTCAGTGAAGACATAGAACTCGCCAGCTTCACCGCCAGCGACATTGTGTTGCTTGACAGCAGCAATACGGCTGTGACCACGGGCACGTGGGGCGCCTTGCAGCAAGACCAGCTCGACAGCAAGCGCTTCACCATAGACTACACCCCGGCGACGGGGACCAACGACACCCTGAGTGTGCGCCTGGCGGGAGCCAGTTACCTGGACCTGTTTGGCAACACGGGCACCCTGAGTGCGCCCATAGCCACCTTGGCGGTGGACACGGTATCCCCCACAGTCACGCAGATTGCGGTGGCGAGTGGCCAAGGCATGGCCAACGGTATCTTGGTGGTGGGTGACACCGTGACGGTGAGCGTCACGTTCAATGAAAACGTCAAAGTCACGGGCCAGCCTGAGCTGAGCCTGACGGTAGGCAGTCAGACGCGCCAGGCGGTCTACAGCGGCGGCAGCGGCGGCAAGGTGCTCAGTTTCACTTACCAGATCCAGAGCGGGGACGACGACGCAAATGGCATTGCGATACCGGGCGATGCCATTGACCTCAATGGAGGCAGCATCCAGGACGTGGTGGGCAACGATGCCTCGCTTGCGACAGGGAGCAGCAGCGCGCTGTCCTCGCTGGCCGTTACTGACAACCTGACGTACACAGTTGACACCACCGCCCCTGGCCTGATCAACATCAGTGCGAGCAGCCCAGCTACGCTGGGGCAGGGCCAGAGCACCAACATCACGTTTCACTTCAGCGAAAACCCCGGCACCAGCCTGAACTGGGACCCCCTTACCCAGACGGGCGATATCATGGTCACTGGTGGCCGAGTTGGCGCGCTGGGTGCGGCCACCTACAACAGTGTCGGCGGCACGTGGGAAATTGTGTCGAGCTTCACGCCGCGGCACAACGCCACAGGCAGTGCCACAGTTGGGGTGAAGGACAGGAGCTTCACTGATTCTGCGGGTAACCTGGGCGCATCCGGCACCATGCTGAGCCTAGACTACGACACCGAAGCGCCAACACTGGTCATCAGCGCCAGCAAGAACGCTCTACTGGCCGGCGAGTCGACAACGCTGACCTTCACTTTCAGCGATGAACCAGTAGGCTTCTCTGTTAGTGATATCTTGGTCACGCATAACAACATGGCGTTCAACGGCCAATCCGTGGGAGTGATTTCAGCCTTCGCTCGCGACAGTTTAGACAGTAAGGTTTACACGGCAATTTTCACGCCCAGCACGGGCATAGACCTCACCACCGCTTCGTTCGGTGTACTTGCCGGCAGTTACACCGATTTGATCGGCAACCCCGGTGTCCAAGGTCGGTTCCCGTCGCTGTGTTTTGATACCAGGGCCCCAGAGCTGGTCATCAGCAGTCCGCAAACATCTTTGAAAGCTGGCGATTCAGCCAGCATCGTATTCACGTTCAGCGAGACTCCGCAGGCCTTTGACTTGAGCAAGGTCAAGGTTGCCGGCGGTCAACTCACCGCTCTAACTGTTGACCCCTACAACAGCAAAGTCTACACAGCCACTTTTTTGCCTGACGCAGGCGTCAGTGCCGGCCTGTCCATTTCCGTTGATCCCGGCCAATACAGTGACATCCAAGGAAACTTCAATCCCAATTCCACGACGTTCACGGCACTTACGATTGACACGCTACCCCCCAGCTTGCAAAGCTTTTCCATCATCAGCCCTGCGCCACCGACAAACTCACTGCTAAAGCCAGGCGATGTGCTGATCATCGAGGCTCTTTTTAACGAAGCCGTTCAACTGAACGGTATCGGTGCGCCCACTTTGAATCTGCTGATCGGTAACATATCGGTGCAAGCCAGGTTCAAGGCCTCGATCTCTGCGGGGACGGTGCTGCAGTTTGAATACCAAGTGCAGACCGGTGACCTGGATGTCGACGGTATCAGTATTCCTGCCAATGCCTTACAGCTCCCGGCCAACTGTTCCATCACCGATATTGCTGGCAATCCGTTAGCTAGCCTAACCTCGGCATTTGCACTAGGCAACCAAAACGGCTATCTGGTCGACGGCGTGGTGCCCACTGCGCAGTTCACGCGGGCGGGCGGTCTCACGGGTGCGCTCATATCTGGCCGTTCCGAGGTACTGAACCTGACTTTCAGTGAAATTCCCATGGGCTTTGATATCAACGACCTGGAAGTGCTTGACAGCACCAACCAAGTTGTTGCTAACGGCACCTCCTGGCTCGCCCTGAGTCCGATGATGGGTTCCTTCACCAGTTTTGATCTCACCATTCAGCCCCCCGGTGGACTCAACGGCCTCTACACGGTGCGCCTGAGAGGGAATAGCTACCGTGATCAAGCGGGGAATGACGGCTTGGCGCAAAGTCTGACCCTGAGCGTTGATACGCAAATCCCAACGCTCACCATCACCTCTGACCGGCAAGCGCTTAAAGCAGGCGAAACAGCGATTTTCACCTTCACCTTTAGCGAAACGCCCAGCACGGCAGGCACGGCTTTGAGTCTGCAAGACCTCAATGCACTGCTGTCTGACCCCAGCAAAACAACCATCGTGGGCGGTACATTGGGGTCTCTCAATCGGTCTGCCACCAACCCACTCATCTACACCGCTGTATTCACGCCTACCCCCAATACAGCAAACGCGGTTGCCAGTGTCAACGTGGCCGCCAGTGCGTTCCAAGATGCGGCGGGTAACGACAACACTGCCACTACGCTGGCGAACTCGCCAGTCATCGATTCGCTCGCGCCGTCAGTGGTCAGCAATGGTATGTCGGTGATCAGTGCGACGGGTGCAAAAAATGGTTGGCTAAATGCGGGTGATACCGTCACCATCAGCGTTGCGTTCGACGAAAACGTGCTCGTGGTGGGTCTGCCACAAATCACGATCGATATTGGCGGCACCTCGGTTTTAGCCACCTACAGCGGGGGCACAGGTACAACCAAGCTCACTTTCAGAGCCACTATTCCAAATGGTGTGGACGATTCCAACGGCATTAGTATCACTGCCAATGGCTTTGTGCTCAATGGTGCCACGGTGCGCGATGCGGCCGGCAACAATGTGCAACTGCTTCATGTCGCGGTAGCGGACGACTCGGCCTATTGGGTGGATACCACGCCGCCTGCTGCGCCGACGTTAAGTATGGTCAATGGCGATAATAAGCTCACAAGATTAGAAGCTTTAAATGGGGCAGTTCAGGTGCAAGGGGAGGCGGGGGCGACCGTTACCGTTACCTTTAGCAATGGCACCACCATTGTCACTAGCACCGTCACCACAAACGGCGTGGCACCCGTGGTGATTTCCTTGTCCAGCGCTGACATTACGATCCTAGGGTCGGGTGCTGTTGCCGTTACGGCAGCACAAACTGACGTGGCTGGAAACGTTCAGCAAATCGGGACAACGCTTTTATCGTTCACACTGGACCTGACTGCCCCCACGGTACTCACGCGCACTACGGGACCGGTCAACCCAGTCGGAATTTTGACGCTTGGCTTTGACGAAGACATCCAGCTAGGAAGCTCGGGAGTCATCCGTATTTATCTCGCCGACGGATCCGATCAACTCGTCCAGAGCATTAGCTATACCGACATGTTGGCTGTAGGCAAAGACCTGCACATTGCTTTGAACAACAACCCCCTTGTAAAGGGTGTTAATTACTACGCAGTGCTGGGTGCCGGCGTCGTGCTTGACCTGGCAGGTAATGATGCACTGGCCTATGGGAGCGATAAGACCTGGGGGTTCACCGGTGCCGACCCAACTTCCACCCTGGTGTTTGGTAACACGGCCACCCAGGCACAGGGCCTTTACGCGAACCAATACCTGAACCTGTCTGGCAAAGACAACTTGGTACTGTGGGGCAAATTGAGCGATAGCACGCAGGACTATGGCAACGCCAGCATAGTCAGCTTGAAGTTCACATCCAACACCACGAGCACTGTTGTCGTACTGAATTCTCCAACTATCACCTGGGACAGTAGCCACACCATTTGGACGCTTTCAGACCCAACCGAAGTTCTTAGCCTGACCTCGCAGTTGCTGAACGGTGATACTTATACGCTGGACATGAGCTTTACATCTGGCGGCGGCCAGGGTCAAGCCCTGGAAACCTTCACCACTGACTACACCGTGCCGGGTGCGGCTGCACTTAGCCAAGCGACTAGTCTAATGACCGCTACCAGCCTGGAATCGCTACAAGGCGTGATCACGGTTGCTGGCGAGGCGGGGGCAACATTTGAGGTCACCTTCACATCAGCTGCAGGTGTACTGGTCAAAACGGTCACAGCTAATAGCGGTGGCATATCGCCCCATGTACCGCTCACTTTGCAGGAACAGGCCACCCTCGGCGATGGCGCCATCACGGTCAGCGCACGGCAAACTGACAAAGCAGGCAATACCCAAACGGACCCAGTTCAAACACTGTCCTTCGAGCTAGACACCACCGCACCTGCTGCACCCAGCTTGGGGGTGGTCAAAGATGCCGACTGGGCCAACAGTACTGAGGCCCTGGCTGGTGCAGTGTGGGTCAAAGGCGAAGCCAATGCCCTTATTGATGTCACGTTCACCAACACTGCCAACCAGCAATCCACCACAGTGCAGGTAACGGCGCTGGGGGGAACTCAAGAAGTGCTGGTTACATTGACCTTGCAGCAGATAGTGGCACTCGGAGACGGTCCTATCGACGTCACGGCCGTGCAAACTGACCAGGCCGGCAACCCGCAAAGCGGCCCATCCGCCCGAGCCAACTTTGTGCTCGATACCACCATGCCCAGCGCACCCACGCTCTCATTGGTTGCCGGTGCCTACAAGTCCACCGCCAGCGAGGCCATGAGCGGCTCAGTCAGCGTTCAAGGCGAACAAGGCGCGACCATTGATGTCACCTTCAGCATAAATGGAAAGACCCTTACCAAGAGCGTGCGAGGCCAAGGCGCCAACAATGCCATCGTCGTCGCGTTGACTCCAGCCGATATCTTCAACCTTGGCGAAGGCATTATCGGCGTGAGTGCAACGCAGACCGACCTGGCAGGCAACGGCCCCTCGGGCGCGACGCTTCAGAGCTTCTGGCTCGACACCAGCCCCCCTCAGGCCCCCGGACTGTCGGTGGTGCACGCAGATGCGACCTTCGTTGAGGCGCAGATGGGTGCCGTTGAGGTGGAAGGCGAGATCAATGCCACCATTAAAGTCACCTTTGAGCGAGTTGGCGGCACGCCAGTGACGGTGCTCGTCACTGGCACTGGCGCTGGAAACAAGGTGTTAGTCCCCCTGTCTGGGGCTGATATTGCAGCCTTGGGCGACGGCCCACTGACGGTGCGTGCAGTGCAACAAGACGCAGCTGGCAACAACCAGACGGCAGTCGAGTCATTGGTCCAGTTCAACCTTGACACACTACCCCCACCAGCTGTGATGATGCAGCTCATACCCGGACTGGTGGTCAGCCAAGTGGCAGCTACGCAGGGTGTTAGCTTGGTGAGCTTGCAGCAAGCGCTGGTCGGGCCTTTCACTGTGCAGGGTGAGTCAGGTGCCACCCTCACCGTGACAGTCGTTAACACCAGCACGCAAAAATCGATCACAAAAATCTTGACGGGTACGGGCGGCGCACAAATGCTTGCCCTCAGTGTCCAGCAACTGACCCAATTAGGTGATGGACTGATCCAGATCACAGCCAGTCAGACCGACAGGGCTGGGAATACGCAACAAAGCACCAGCGCGCCCTTGCAGTTCATGCTCGACACGCAGGCGCCCAATGCGCCGCAACTCAGCTTGTCAAGCAGTGCAATGAGCCAAGCAACCACCTCAGAATTGACAGATGCGATGACCGGCTTGGTAGATGTGGTGGGCGAGGCTGGCGCAGCGGTTCGCGTTGTATTCCGTTACGGTACTACCGACGTGGTCAAAACTGTCCTTGGCCAAGGCTTGGGTCAACCCGTGCACGTGGCGCTAACTGTGGGAGAGTTGGCTACCTTGGGTGCCAGCATGGGCGGCCCCATCACCGTGTTTGCTACGCAAACCGACGAAGCGGGCAACGCCCAGACGCAGCCACAAGTTCAAGTCACATTGACCTATGACCCCATCGTTCCCCAGGTCACGTCCCAGACCATCGGACCCATCAATCCAAGCGCCAGTTTGTTCTTGTATTTTGACGAGCCCGTCACAATCAACCCCGCCGGCACAATTCAGGTGTATTCGCTGGGTTCAAGCAACAGTGGGCCGGCAACTCTGGTAGTAACCTACAGCGCTGCCAATATGCAGATGGATGTCACCGGGAAAATTCTTGAGATATCACAAGTCAATACCCCGCTCCTAAGCGATACCTACTATTACGCAACTTACAGTGGCGGATTAGTCCATGACTTGGCTGGCAACTATGTAGCCGATGATGTCTCTAAAACGTGGACCTTCAAGGGCGCCAGAGTCACCACGACCGTTTCTTTTGACAAGGCCCTCGTCAACGGCTTGTACCTGAACATTGATGGCCGCACGGGCAACTCACTCACCGGCCTACTTTTCGACGAAACCAATGACTACAGCCAGGCCGTCATTACGGCATTGGAGTTCGTACCCACAGCAGGCGGACCCACGCTCACCTACACGCCATCGACTGGCGACATCACCTGGGATATCAGCCACCGCCATTGGAGCCTCGCCACATCGACGGCCTTCGATAACTTCCTGCAAGGCTTGAGTGACGGAAATTACACGGCCAACGTCAAGATCATTTCAGGCGGTGGGTTCGGTACGTCCGAAATCAAGGTGGAGGTTGACTACACCCTCCCCAGCACCCTGAGTCTTTCCCTTAACACAGACTCGGGCTACGACACGGCCACCCTGGCCGACTGGCGCACCAACGACCCACGCATTAATGTTACGGGGGTGGATGCCAACGCCACTTGGTGGTGGAGTGTTGACAGCGGAGCCCACTGGACGCAAGGTGTCGGCACAAGCTTCTACCTGCCGGCTGATGGCACTTACCTGTCGGGCGCCATTGTTCTCAAGCAAACCGATGCGGCTGGCAACACAAGCACTCGTATAAGCCTTCGTGACATCCTCATTGACACACAAACGCCGGCAAACCTAGACATTAACGGGCAGTCCTACACAGCCAATCCGCTCACCGCACACAGCCTCAGCTTGACAGGCGGCGAGGTTGGAAGTCGCGCCTTCATTTATGAAAGCGATGGCTACACCTTGGCCAGCACCAGCGTGATCAGTGCCTTGATGTCGGGTGCTTTTTCTGCCAGTGTCACTCCCGCCCTTGGTTTGCATGTGTACCGTGCAGTCATGGCCGATGCAGCGGCCAACCCATCCACTGGATCGACGGCCTACA
>JBIKZP010000411.1:0-3081 GCA_044354655.1 Rhodoferax sp.
ACCGCCGCTTTGGCCGATGCAGCCGCACATCATCAGCATGTTGATGACGCCGCGGTAGTTCATGTCGGCGTGGTACCAGTGGTTCATCGCCGCACCAATGATGACCATGGACTTGCCCTTGGTCTTGTCAGCGTTGTCGGCAAACTGGCGCGCCACGGTGATGAGTTGCTCACGCGGGGTGCCGGTGATGCGCTCTTGCCAGGCGGGTGTGTAAGGCGTGTCGTCGTTGAAGTCCTTGGCCGCCATTTCACCGGCTAAACCGCGGGCAACGCCGTAGTTGGCCACTTGAAGGTCAAATACGGTGGCCACCAGGGTGTCGCGCTTTTCGCCTTCCTTGCCCAACGAGATGCGTTGAACCGGCACGGTGCGCACCAAGACGTTGTTGCTGGCGTCACCTGTGGCGTTGTTGGGAAAGTTCTCGCTGACGATGCCGCCAAAGTACGGGAATCCCACCTGGGCTGTCTCAGTGCTGGGGTTCTCCCCCTCCATCACCGAGAGTTTGAGTTTGACTTCGGTGCCATGACGGGCCTCTTTGGCCTCCAGGTTCCATTGGCCTTCATCGGCACGACCGTCCGGTCCCCAACGAAAGCCAATCGCCCCTTGAGGCAGCACAACCTTGCCGCTGTCATTGAGCGCCACGGTCTTCCATTCAGGGTTGTTGGCTGCGCCCAATTTGCCGTTGAAGTCGGATGCGCGCACATAGCGGTCCGGCACCATGACGGTCTCGCCACTCGGCAATTGCTGCTCCTTGAGCATGACCAGCATGGGCATGTCGGTGTAGCGGCGAACGTAATTGTCAAAGTAGGCGCTTCTGGGTTTGCCGCCGTCCGGGAAATAGAACTCCTTCAGGATGACGTGGCCCATGGCCATGGCCACGGCGGCGTCGGTGCCTTGCTTGGGCTTCATCCAGATGTCGGAGAGTTTGGCCACTTCAGAGTAATCTGGTGTGACCGCTACCGTTTTGGTACCTTTGTAGCGCACCTCGGTGAAAAAGTGGGCGTCGGGCGTGCGCGTTTGTGGCACGTTGGAGCCCCAGGCGATGATGTAGGTGGCGTTGTACCAGTCGGCCGACTCAGGCACGTCGGTTTGCTCGCCCCAGATTTGCGGGCTGGCTGGGGGCAAGTCACAGTACCAGTCATAAAAGCTCATGCACACCCCGCCAATCAGGCTCAGGTAGCGGCTACCCGCTGCATACGACACCATGGACATGGCAGGAATGGGTGAGAAGCCGATGATGCGGTCTGGTCCGTGCTGCTTGATGGTGTAGACGTTGGCCGCAGCGATCATTTCGTTGACCTCTTCCCAACCTGAGCGCACAAACCCCCCTAGGCCGCGCACGCTTTGGTAGTCCTTGCGTTTGCTGTCCGACTGTGCAATCGAGGCCCAGGCGTCCACCGGATCGTGTGCCAGGCGGGCTTCGCGCCAGAGTTTGAGCAAGCGTCCTCGCACCAGCGGGTACTTCACCCGGTTGGCGCTGTACAGGTACCAGCTGTAGCTGGCACCCCGCGCGCAACCGCGTGGCTCGTGGTTGGGCATGTCCCAGCGGGTGCGTGGGTAATCGGTTTGCTGGGTTTCCCAGGTGACGATGCCGCCCTTGACGTAAATCTTCCAGGAGCAGGAGCCCGTGCAATTGACGCCGTGGGTGGATCGCACAATCTTGTCGTGCGCCCAGCGGTTGCGGTAAGCGTCCTCCCAGGTGCGGTCTTCGCCGGTGGTGACACCGTGCTCGCCGCTAAAGGCTTCACGCGGCTGGGAGAAATAACTGAGTCGGTCGAGAAAATGGCTCATGCAGTACCTCGGTAATTAAAGGGGGGTGAAGTCAGCAAGTGACGTGCGGTCTTACGGGTTTTTTATTTCGGCGCCCGCGCGCAGGTAGAACCACCAGTTCAGCAACAGGCAGGCAGCGTAAAAAACTGCAAAGCCGTACATGGCGTTTTGCGGCGTGCCCGCCTTGACCTGAGCGCCAATCACCACCGGGGCGACAAAGGCGCCGTAAGCAGCCACTGCCGAGGTCCAGCCCAGCACGGGGCCGGCCTGCTGGCGGTCAAAGATGAAGCCGATGCTGCGAAAGGTCGAACCGTTGCCAATGCCGCTGGCGGTAAACAGCACGACAAACAGCGCCATGAACACAAAGAAGTACTGCTCGGGCTGGGCGCTTTGGTAGGCCAGCAGCATGACGTAGCCCACTGCGGCTGACGCCAGCACCATCAGCGCCGAAATCCACTGCGTGACGATGGAGCCGCCCACTTTGTCGGCAATCCAGCCGCCCACTGGGCGCACGGCGGCGCCCACGAAGGGGCCAATCCAGGCGTAGGTCAGGGCCGAGGGGGCGTTGGGATTTTTCAGGGCGTGGGTCACCAAACCCGTGGCCGGATCGACCACATGCTGAAAGCCAAAGATCACGGTAATGGCCAGGGGCAGCGCCATGGAAAAGCCGATGAAAGAGCCGAAGGTGACGATGTACAGCGCCGTCATCGCCCAGGTGTGCTTGTTGCTGAAAATCTCGAACTGCTTGGCAACGTTTTCCTTCATGGTGCCAAAGGCGGCCAGGCGCATGATGAGCAGGGCGCTGGCAATGTCCAGTGGAATGGCCACCCACATGCTGATCAGACCCAGGCCGGTGGGCGCTGGCAGGTACAGGTACAAACCCAGCATGGCCGGAATAAAGGCCAGGGTGTAGAGGTAAGTCACCTTGGCAAAAGCCACCCATGGGCTGCCGGTATCGGGCGAGACGGTCTTGAGGTTGCTCATGCCAAACCAGCACAAGAGCGACAAGGGCACCAGCGACAGCACCCAGGCAAAGCCGGCGTTCTGAATCCAGGTGGGCGTGCCCGCAGCAATCTTGCCGAAGATCCAGCCACTGTCCTTGACCAGTTGCATGGAGCCACCGCCCCAGTCGCCAAACAGGCTCACCGTCATCACCAGCGGTATGACGATTTGCATGGTGGTGACGCCAAAGTTACCCAGACCGGCATTCAGGCCTAGCGCCGTGCCTTGCAGGCGCTTGGGAAAAAATGTGCTGATGTTAGACATGGACGAGGCAAAGTTACCGCCACCCACGCCCGACCACAGCGCCATCAG
>JBIKZP010000412.1:0-3076 GCA_044354655.1 Rhodoferax sp.
GGCCGGGGGCGGCAGCGTCGGTGTAACCCTTGACCTTGCGGAAGGTTTCCAGCGATTTCTTCATGGTGTCGCTCGACAGGGCTTTGGGGTCGAGCTTGATCAGCGCGTCGGTGTAGAACTTGGCACCGCCTACGCCCAACACCACCGACTCAAAGGTGGTGAAGTCTTGCCAGTTCTGGCCCCCGTGAGCCACCGCAATCAGGCCGGCTTTTTTGACTTTTTCGGCGGCTGCAAAGAACTCATCCCAAGTTTTGGGAGTACCGCTCACGCCGGCTTTTTTCAGCACAGCGGCGTTGGCCCACATCCAGTTGACACGGTGCACGTTGACCGGTGCGGCCACGTAATTGCCTTTGTATTTCATGACATCAGCCACCACTTTGGGCAGCAGGCTGTCCCATTTTTCGGCTTGGGCGGTAGCGTCCAGATTGGCCAGCACGCCTTCAGAGGCCCACTCTTGAATAGCTGGGCCTTTAATTTGAGCGGCGGCTGGGGGGTTGCCCGAGACCACGCGGCTTTTCAGCACGGTGGCGGCGTTATCGCCACCGCCGCCGGCAACAGCAAAGTCTTTCCAGACATGGCCCTTGGCTTGCATGATTTTTTTCAGCTCAGCCACCGATTTGGCTTCGCCGCCGGAGGTCCAGTAGTGCAGCACTTCGACTTCACCGGCGAGAGCGGCGCTTCCGGCCACCACGAATGCCACGGCTGCGGCCAATTTGGAAAGTTTCAACATAAAGTGTCCTGAAGTTGGGCTCCGGCGCCGTTCAAGGCCGAGGAGCGTTGGGTGGATTCAAGCAGGCACCCTGCCGCTTGAATTAATTAATTGTTAATTAATTTTAAACCGCCCACCATCAGGACTAACCCTTGCGCCGACCCTCAGGCCACCAGGGCCAGGGCGCCAAAGTCGCCCACGCGTTCGCCTAAACCAGCACTCACCAGCTCGCAGCCGTCGGTCAAAGCAGGCAATTTGCCGCGCACCTGGGCTTGCAACTTGGGCAGCAACAAGGCGCGGTGGTGCCAATACACGCTGCCGCCCAGGCTGATGCGCGCCAGGTCCAGCGTGACGATCAAGTTGTACAGCGTGCGGCCCATGATGCGGCACAGCTCGTCGATCAAGGCCATGGCCTGCGCGTCGCCCGCGTAGGCGGCGGCAAACAGGGCGGCCGAGTCGGTATAGCCCAAAGCGCCAAACCGGCGGGCCATGGCGTTACCGGCTACCAGGCCTTCCACATCACCCACATTGCCGCAGCCGCACAGGGCGTCTTCGTTGTCTGACACGAACAAATGCCCGGCGTGCCCGGCGTTGCCGTTTTTGCCGCGCAGCACATGGCCGTCCACGCACAGGCCCACACCAATGCCGGTGCTCCAGGTGAGGTAGGCGCAGTGGTCCAGCGCTTGGCCGTTGACTTGAAGCGCACCCCAGCGCCGCTCGGCTTCCAGGGCGCCGATGGCGTCGTTTTCCACCCGCACGTTGTTAAAGATCTGGCGTAAAGGGGCTTCCAGCACGGCGGTCATCCAGTCATTGGGCAGGCCGCGTGCCTTGCCGGCCAAACCGCCACAAATATTGGGCGCCGCCAGCTCCACGCAGCCGTCGCGCAGCACAAACGGCCCGCATGAGGCCACGCCCACGGCCGCCACGTCGGTCAGCGCCACGCCTGCGGCTTGGCAGCTTTGGCCCACCAGGCGAATAATTTGCTGGGCCAACGCGTCGTTGGCACCTTCTTTGGCGGTGGGCTCGGCCACGCGGCCGCGCACGCCGGCACTGTCGGCCATGCTGACGGCCACCTTGGTGCCGCCAATGTCAACACAGGCCACGGGCGCGGCGCCTGGGGGCAGGCGCCAGCCAGCTTGCAAAACGTGAGGTGTCATGGCAGGGGTTACCTTGATGGGTTACAGGTTGTGGGTTGAGGGGGGAACGCGCCCGTAGGTGTCTTCCAGGCGCACGATGTCGTCTTCGCCCAGGTAGTTGCCCCACTGCACTTCCACCACCTCAAGCGGCTCGTCTGTGGTGTTGCCCAGCCGGTGCACCTGCCCCAGCGCAATCTCCACATGCGCGCCCACGCCCAGCGTTTGCACGGTCTGGCCGAGCGTCACTTGCGCCAAGCCACGCACAATCACCCAGTGCTCGGCGCGTTGCAGGTGCTTTTGCAGGCTGATTTGCTGGCCCGGGTGCACCCGCAGGCGTTTGATTTTGGACACCGCATCTTCCGACACGGTCTCAAACCAGCCCCAGGGGCGCTCGGTTCGCTCGTCAGAGTCGTGGCTTTGAACAGGGGGATTGGGCATGGGTAGATGGGCTTTGAATGCGGCGGGAACAGTGTTTGAATGGCGTGATGACAACGCCATGCTAACTGCTGCCCCCTGAACCGGTTACACAAGCGTTACAAACGATCTCCAGCACTCACTCTCTGGCCAAAAACGCTGGGCCTAGACACCCTGCCCGCGGGCCCAGCGCACGATGTCGGCCGCGCCCATGGCACCAGCCTGAAGCGCCACTCCTTAAGGGTTTCAATTCGCTGTTCCTCTCGCTCAATCAAATAGGTCAGCGCCGTCACCCGTGCCACGTTGGCCTGCTGACCGCACCCGCAGCAAAATGAACGTGATGACAAAGGGTCTGGGTCTCATCAAAGTCGAATCTGGAAAAAGTTTTTAGTGCAGCTAAGACGCTGAACAGCGGTAGATTTGAATCCGAACGCTGTGGCCGTCAGCGCTGTAGGTCTGCTCCAAGGGAGAGTGGATGATGTCGATGACCTCGGTCATGTTCCACCGGGCCACTGGCATTGATGCGAATGTGTGCATTGAAGCCCACGACCGCTCGGGCCTGGAGCGGCGGCTGAGGTATTGTGCTCGCCCACCCTTTGTCGGGGTGGAGTCCGAGCCACCACACATTGCCCCGGCACGCGGGCCACCGCTTTGGGATGACTGTGGTGATGCGCTGGCAGGTGAAGGGACGCAAATCGGGCCACCCTAGGCGATATGCTGGGATGTGCGGCACAACCGGCACCGGACTTTGATGCTGCTTACTTAGCCTCATGCGCTTGGATTTCCTATCCGTCGCAGTCACTTTTTCTGTGGTCTT
>JBIKZP010000413.1:0-3073 GCA_044354655.1 Rhodoferax sp.
GACTTTGACGTGCACCACGGCAATGGCACCGAGGACATCGTGGCTGGAAACGAACACATTTTGATGGTGAGTTTTTTCCAGCACCCGTTCTACCCCATGGACTGGCCCCTGTCTAACGCGGGCAATTTGGTGAACCTGCCGGTGCCGGCCTATACGCGGGGCATGGCGATACGGGAGCTGGTTGAGACGGCCTGGATTCCGCGACTTGAAGAATTCAAGCCCGAGATGATTTTCATCAGCGCCGGTTTTGACGCCCACCGCGAAGATGAGATGGGTCAAATGGGCTTGGTGGAGCAGGATTACGCCTGGCTCACCGACCGCATCAAGAGCGTGGCGCGGCGCCATGCCATGGGCCGCATCGTGTCCTGCCTGGAGGGCGGCTACGACCTGAGCGCCTTGTCGCGCAGCGTGGAGGCGCACTTGCGGGTGTTGGCCGATGTCTAAAGCCCCCATAACCGACTTGAACGGCTGGATTGCCGCGCTGACCCAGCCCACGGCCCTGATGGAGTTGGCCAGTCTGGGGCTGTGCGCGCTGTTGGCCTGGTGGCTGGCGTCCCTGCTGTGCAACGCCTTGGGCGCCCGTGACAAGTCGTCCATCATGTTTGGCCGGCGCATTGTGGACGGTGTACTGTTCCCGGCGCTGCTGCTGTGTCTGGCTTACCTGGCGCGGTTTCTGCTGGCGCAGCAGCTCTTGCCTGCAGTGTTCAAAATTGCCATTCCGGCGTTGATTGCTTTGCTGGTCATACGCTTTGTGGTCAAAGTTTTGCAGGTGTCTTTCAGTCATACGCCGCTGGTGCGATTGCTGGAGCGCAGTATTTCCTGGCTGGCCTGGATCGCCATGGTGCTGTGGGTCAGCGGGCTGATGCCCCTGATTCTGGATGAGCTTGACCAGATTTCATGGCACCTGGGCGGCACGGTGTTGACGGTGCGTAATCTCATTGAAGGCGGGCTGACAGCCGCGGCGGTGCTGATTGGTGTGCTGTGGATTTCATCGGCCATTGAGGCGCGCTTGCTGCGCTCGGCGACAGGCGGTGAGTTGTCCTTGCGCAAGGCGCTGAGCAATGCCACCCGCGTATTGCTGCTGTTTTTGGGCTTGATGCTGACCTTGTCGGCCGTGGGCATTGACCTCACGGCTCTGTCGGTGCTGGGCGGCGCCATTGGCGTGGGGGTGGGCTTTGGCCTGCAAAAGTTGGCGGCCAACTATGTCAGTGGCTTTGTCATTTTGGCGGAGCGCAGCATGCGCATTGGCGATACGGTGCGGGTGGATGGATTCGAGGGGCGCATCACGCAGATCAACGCCCGCTACACCGTGATTCGGGCCGTCACCGGGCGCGAATCCATCGTGCCCAATGAAATGCTGATCACCAGCCGGGTGGAAAACCTGTCACTGGCAGACAAACGCTTGTGGCAGTCTTGTGTGGTCACCGTGGGTTATGCCAGCGATGTGGAGTTGGTGATGCGCCTGTTGTTGCAGGCCAGCCTGAACCAGCCCCGGGTATTGCGTGAGCCAGCGCCCCACGTGGCCCTGTCCAACTTTGCGCCCGATGGCCTGGAATTTACTGTGGGTTTCTGGATTGAAGACCCCGAGGAGGGCACGCTGAACCTGAAGTCGCTGATTAACCTGGATATTTTGGCGGCTTTGCGCGCCCACCAGATTGAAATTCCTTACCCGCAGCGGGTAATTCACACCCATTCGGGCTGATTATTTTTGCGCTGCTGCACGCTGGCCCGGCTTGCTGTATAAAATAGAACGGTCGTGCTTTTTCGCAATTAGTCACTTGCGGGTCGTAATGACGACGAGTGAGTGGGAAAGCACAGAATAGAATCCTGGAGTTGACGTTAACGTCAAGTCTGTCAATGAATTCATAACTATCTGGAGTTGAAGCAATGAAAGTCCTGGTCGCAGTCAAGCGCGTGGTGGACTACAACGTCAAGGTTCGCGTCAAATCGGACAACACGGGTGTAGATATCGCCAACGTCAAAATGAGCATGAACCCGTTTGACGAGATCGCCGTGGAAGAAGCGGTTCGTCTGAAAGAAAAGGGCGTGGTCACCGAGATCATCGCGGTTTCCTGCGGCGTGACCCAGTGCCAGGAAACCTTGCGTACCGCCATGGCCATTGGTGCAGACCGAGCCATTTTGGTGGAAACCACCGAAGAACTGCAGCCCCTGGCTGTGGCCAAACTGCTCAAAGCCCTGATGGACAAAGAGCAGCCCGGCCTGGTGATTCTGGGCAAGCAAGCCATTGACGACGACTGCAACCAGACCGGCCAAATGCTGGCTGCCCTGGCTGACTTGCCCCAAGCAACTTTCGCCAGCAAGGTGGAAGCGGCTGACGGTAAGTTGCTGGTCACGCGTGAAGTGGACGGCGGCATGGAAAAGCTGCAACTCAGCCTGCCCGCCATCATCACCACCGACCTGCGCCTCAACGAGCCTCGCTATGTGACTTTGCCCAACATCATGAAGGCCAAGAAAAAGCAGCTCGACGTGTTCAAGCCCGAAGACCTGGGCGTTGACATCAGCTCGCGCATCAAGACCCTCAAAGTGGTGGAGCCGCCCAAGCGCAGCGCCGGTATCAAGGTGGCTGACGTGGCGGCTCTGGTGGACAAACTCAAGAACGAAGCAAAGGTCATCTGACTCTTTGCGGGACTGTGCGCAGCGGCCCAGCCGCAAGCGCTGTTCTGAATCGCTTAACTAATTTTTGGGAACAAAAACATGACTGCTCTTGTAATTGCTGAACATGACAACGCCACCCTCAAGGTCGCCACCCTCAATGCCGTGACGGCTGCTTTGCAGTGCGGCGGCGAAGTCCACGTGCTGGTAGCCGGCGCCCATGCAGGCGCAGTGGCGGCCGAGGCGGCCAAGGTTGCTGGCGTCTCCAAAGTGTTGCACGCCGACAGCGATGGCCTGGCCCACGGCCTGGCAGAAAACGTCTGCGCCCAGGTGCTGGCCTTGGCGGCCAACTACAGCCACATTCTGTTTGCGGCCACCGCCTCGGGCAAAAACATCGCCCCGCGCGTGGCAGCCAAGCTCAATGTGGGCCAAGTGTCTGACGTCACCAAGGTTGACAGCC
>JBIKZP010000053.1:0-9365 GCA_044354655.1 Rhodoferax sp.
AGTCTTCGTTTCAATATTTGAACTTGAAGGATGATCTTTGGCATGAATGTCTAGAAAATTCTTACGGCTTTCTTCGAAAATCATGGCGCAGTCATTGGCTTGGAATGCCTGGGGTACTGCATGAATGCCTGGAGTTTCTTAATCTTGATGAAAATAATTTGTCAAAGGCTGCTAGGAGCATGTTGGATGCTGCTAAGAGCGTTGCCCTAGAAATTGAGAATCAAAATCACAGCCAGCCCAACTTTACAGAACCAAAATATCACAATCGTTTGCATTTCGCAGATGCGTTAACGTCTATGAGTATTCAACTGGCTATTTTGGTTGCCGTAGAGAAAAAAGCGCAGCACGATTGGATGGTGTGTGCACTGCTGACGTGCATTGCACATGATTTTTTGCATCCGGGAAAAGTGAATCGGGTGGAGTCTGAAATAGAAAAGCAATCTTTTAATTTTCTCAAGCCTATTTTGTCATTTCATTCAGTGCCAGATGCGTGGCAAAAAGTCATTGAAACAGCCATTGTCCGTTCAGACTTTGCAATTGTTCATCACAATCATGCAAACGTTATTGGCGAAAATTTCGAATGGAATTTGAAGTGGCTTTGTGTTTTGTTGAACGAAGCTGACGTGATGGCCAGTGCATCCTCAAAATATGGCCCTGAATTGGGAGAGTCCTTGGCGCAGGAGTTGCAACTCATTGATTTTGCGCATCAAACCAGTGTGGCAGGCATTGAAGGAAGAAAAACTTTTTTAAAGCAATTATTTTTTTCTTCTCCGGCTTCCTTGGTGTTGGGCTTGAATGAAAGAATTTTTAATGAAATTCAATCGATTCCTTGACCTGATTGTTGACGCCGACCGAAAATTGACCTCCTTAATCCAGATTGCTCAACCCGAGATATTGATGCGTCGTAGAAATTTCACCAGCTTGGCGGGCGCCGGTTTGATCGGTATGTGGAGTGGGCGGGCAGCGTCTGCCGACCTGTTGATTTCTGATACCCACTCGCACTACATGCTTAGGCCGCAAGATCAGGCGTGTTTGAAGTGTGAGTTGGGTGATGCGCGGGTGAGCCTGGTGTCCTGGGCTTTGGGGTCCGACGGCCCCTTCATTCAACGGCTGCCCAATGGCGCCATGCAAGTGAACCTGAAAGCCACGCCAGAGCAATACCGGGAGGTCTACACCCGCATGATCAGGGGTATGAGCGCGCGCATTCGGCGCGAGACCCTGCGCTTAGCCAAAACCAGTGCAGATGTCGACCTGGCCCTGGCCGGCGAGCTGCATTTGGTGCTTTCAACCGAGGGCGCGCATTTTCTGGGTGGCGAACTGGCTTACCTGGACACGGTCTATGCACAAGGCGTGCGGCAAATCGGGCTGGGGCATTTTGTCGAGGGTGACCTGCTCGATATTCGCACCGAGATGCCCAAGCTGGGCGGTTTAAGTGCCTTCGGCGCTGAGGTAATTAGGCGTTGCAATGCGCTGGGCATTTTGGTTGATTTGGCGCACGCCACGGACCAGGCCGTGGCGCAAGCGCTCGCCGTATCGAGCCAGCCCATGCTCTGGTCGCACAGCAACATCACCCGCTTTGCCTCCAACTGGCGCAGCGGCGGCAACCAGATCATGAGCATCAGTTTGGACAATGCCAAGGTGCTGGCCTCCAAAGGCGGTGTGGTGGGTGTCTGGCCAAGCCGCTTCAACTTTGACAACCCCAACGCCTATGTGGAGGGCTTGCAGGCTGCCATAGATTTTGTCGGCGCGGACCATGTGGCCTTTGGGTCCGATATGCAGGGCCTGTCGCCCAGCGCCACCATGATGGACAACTACAGTGGCTTGCGCGGTATCGTCAACCTCATGCTCAGCAAAAATATGCCAGAGGTGGTGGTGAGAAAAGTAGCCAGTGAGAACTACGCCCGCTTATTGAAGGCCGTTTTTGACGGCCGTGTGGGATAGTTCGCCAGCGGAGCAAGCTCACGCATGAATCAGCAGCTTGCGACAAGTTGACCAATTCATGCGGGATCTATGCGGTACCCTTGCGTCAACTATGCGGTCAAGTTTTTAAAATCACCGAAGCGCCATTCGCACCCAGCCCCAGTACCGCTGTCATACCTACCAGAGCATCTTGCACCTGACGCCCTTGTGCCTGGCCGCGCAGCTGCCAGGCTAGCTCGCACACCTGAAGCACGCCTTGTGCGGTGGTGGCTTCGCCAAAGGATAAAAAGCCACCGCTGGGGTTAATCGGCAGACGCCCGTCAATGTTCATCTCGCCGTGCGTGAGCATCCAGTCGGACTGGCCAGGTTCAAAAAATCCAAAAAACTCGGGCCAGGCCAGTACATGCCAGGCGGTGTTGTCGGCCAACTCCACCAGGTCAATGTCTTTGGGCTCAACACCGGCCATAGCGCAGGCGGCGCGAACCGCACCCACCACTTCGCTGGTGTGCGGGGTGGCCATGCCCGCGGCCATGGATACCGTAGGTATGCGCACGGCGGGGTCGCCAAACTGGCCGGTGGCAATGGCACAGCCAGCCACTTGAACCAGTGGCCCGCCACGTTTTCGCGCCTCTTTTTCTGAACCCAGAATGACTGCTGCCGCACCGTCGCTAACAGCACAGATTTCAAGAATGTGCAGCGGGTCGCTCACCACCGGAGAGGCCAGTACGTCGGCTACTGTGCATTCCTTGCGGTAGCGTGCGAGCGGGTTGGCCATGGCGTTATGGTGCATCAGTACCGAGGCCTGCGCCAGGGTTTCTTCCGTGGTGCCGAAGTCGTGCATGCGCCGTCGAGTTTCCAGCGCCCAGTAAGCCGGGTTGGTGGCGCCCATGGCTACCCAACGCAGGTAGTCGCTGTCGGTGATGTCGTTGGGGATGCCCGGTGGGCGTGGGATAAAACCCTTGGGCATACGCTCGGCGCCCACTGCGGCGGCCACTTCGCACTGGCCGCTGGCGACCATGGAGAAGGCGCTGTGCACGGCAATGCCGCCAGCTGCGCAGCCGCCACCTACGTTGGTAGCCGGTATGCCTTTCTCTGCTACCGCTTGCACTATCTCGTTGGCATGCAGGCCCCAGCCCATGCCGCCTTCAAAGCGTGAGCTCGCGGACACCAGGGCTTGCAGGTCATTCCATTCGAGGTTCGCGTCTTTTAGCGCCAGGCCCATGGCATCCAGAGCGAGTTGCAGTTGAGGTTTGTTGGGAAACTTGCCCCAGGGGTGGGCGCCTACGCCCAAAACGTAGACCGATCTCATGCGCTGACTCCTAGGCTGTGGGATGGTTCCGCCGGCTTGAACTTGTAGGTGAGTACGGCGCGGCCCTCGTCGTCGTGGTAGAGGGTCTGCGCTGTCATTTGCACAGGCATGCCAATGCGCAGCGCAGCGGGTGAGCAGTCGCACATCATGCCCATGACGCGCAGGCCTTGCGGCAACTCCACCAGTCCGATGGCATAGGGGGCCCAGTTTTCCATGCGAAACAGGGAGGGGGGTTGGTAGGCCTGGAGGGTGTAGCTGTACAGCGTGCCACTGGGGCCAAGCAAGGTGTCCTCAATCAGCTTGTCTCGGCATAAGGGGTTGCGACAGCTCAAGGCTTTGGGGAAGTAGTAGCTGCCGCAGCTGCGGCAGTGCGTGCCGATCAGCCGCACACCATCGGCCTGTACCTGGAACAGGCCTTCGGCCACAGGCACTTGCTGCACAGAGTCCATGTTTGTCATGGTGTTCCTTGGTTAACGCGAGAGGATGTCGCGGGTTTCACGCATGTACAACGTGCCGCTGACGACGTCTTCCACGGTCACTTCGTGGCGTACATAGCGCCGTTCACGTTTGATGAATTTATCGATGGCGCGGGCGCTGATGCGCACCGTGGCGCCCACCGGAATAGGCTCGAAAATTTCTGTGTCATGAAAAGTGTGGATGGAACCGATGGCGAAAGGCTTGGTGTGGTCAAACTGCACGGACAGTACAAAGTGCGACACCAAGAGTGGCGGCACGATGGCGCCGCCAAAAGGCGACTCGCCGGGGATGTTCCAGGTGTTCATGCGCCAGCCTTCATACCAGGGGTTGTAGTCTTCGACCGCATCCGCGTAGAGAATGACCAGTTCTGGGGTGATGTGCAGTTCACGCGCGAGCACGTCGCCTACGGTCACCATATCCCAGTAGGTTTCGCAGACTGAGTCCAGACTTTCAACGAATTCGCGGGTCTGTTTGATCTGGATGTCAGTCATTGGGCGCAGGCTGTCGGTTTTAACTTCTTGATTCATGAATATTCCTTGAGGTGGGCTTGGTCATTGGCTTTAGGTTGTGGGGCGTTTAGACGCCCACGTCCACTTCGGCCCAGCCGATGGTCTTTTTATCGCCGGCTTCGTTGTCGGCCCAAAATTCCACCTTGAAGCGGTAGCCCTTGCCCTTGGGGGTTTTTTCCTGCACCACGCCGTGGGTGGTGATGACCTCATTGGCCAGGGTGGATGCCACGTACTTGCAGACAATTCGGGCGTTGCGAAAGAAGTTGGCGCCAAAGTAGTTGACGCACATTTCCGAGATGTAAGCCGACGACATTTCGCCCGTCTGAATGGGCGCTGCCAAGCCCGTTTGGGCGGCGTATACCGGATCCCAATGGTTTGGGTTGAAGCGACCCCACAGGCGTGAGCCCATCAGTTGAATGGCCGCTTTCTTTTTCACGCCGTCGAGCTTGAAGCCTATCGGGGTCTCACGGGTGATCAGGCCTTGGCTGTTGGCGATCGAGTGGTTGATGTGCATGGAGGTGAACTTTCTGAGTTTGAACGGTTGACCGGTAGTCCGGGGGGGTGTTTTGGTGACTTGTTTTTTTCGTTTGGCGTTTGTCGTACAGCCCCTAGCGCAGGCCCAAGGCCTGATGGGCCATCTGCACCAGCAAAAATTTGCGGGCACGTCCGGACGGTGTGACAGGAATGTCTTCTGCGGAAATAGGAAGCACGTGCTGCGGTACTTTGAAGCGCGCCAGATGCTGGGCACAAAACGCGATGAGTTCTTGCGGCGAAGTGACGGGCTGATCGCGCAGCACCACAAAAGCCACACCCACTTCACCCATTCGCTCGTCGGGAACCGGCACCACATGGGCTTGCAAAACCGCTGGGTGCGTTACCAGCAGGTCTTCGGTTTCGGTGGGCATGACCTGCTCACCGCCGCAGCGGTACGACTCTTTAAGCCGACCCATAAGGGTGAGGTAGTCGTCGGCGTCCAAGCGCCCCAGGTCACCGGTATGCAACCAACCCTCAGGCGTGAAAGCTTGTGCGGTCGCTTCGGGCTTGTTGTAGTAGCCCGCTGTCACGCCCAAGCCTTTGGCTAACAGCTCGCCGGTTTCGCCTGGCCCTACCTCCTTGCCGGTTTCGGGATCGACCACTCGGTACGCCACCAACCGCTTGCCCAAAGCCGGATCACCTGCCGGCCCGACGTCACGCAAACGGCCGTTGGTGGTGAGCAGGCGTTCAATGGGGTCGTCCGGCCGTGTGACGGTACTTGAAGCAGTGACTTCCGTCATGCCGTAGCCGGTGGTTATCTCCTGGGGGTGGAGGTAGTCGATGATTTGTTGCCAGATGTAAGCGGGCGAGCGACCGCCTGAAGAAATGACCGAGTGCAGGCTGGTGAGCGGATAGGGCGTCTTTTTGAGTTGGTCGATGAGCGCCAGGGTCATGGTCGGAATCAGCAACACGTCGGTGGCCTGGTGGCGCTCAATCGCTTGCAGGGTGTCCACTGCATCAAACCGGGTCTGCGGAATGATGGCGCCACCCACAAACAGGCAAGCCAGCAGCCCTTCCACATAACCGTAGACGTGGTACATGGGCAAAGAGAAAAGAATACGCCGGCCGTCCTCAAAAGCCCGGCCCCAGGCGCTGCCAAAAGCCGTTCGCAGCATCATGTCATGGGTAATCATCACGCCTTTGGGCGACCCGGTGGTGCCCGAGGTGTAGATGATGTCGCAGTTACTGTTGGGGCCCGGATGATTGATGGGGGTTACGAAGGCGTCGCTTCCAAAGTCGCCTAACCACGAGGCCTTGTCTCTAACAGGCGCCTCGCTGGTAGGGAACACAACCACTTTTTTGAGAAGTGGAAACGACTCTCCTCCGCCCTTTTGCTCCCAACCCGGCGCCAGTTCATCTAGGAACTGCAGGTAATCTAGGTTGCGAAAACGATCCATGGTGATCAGCAGCACGGCATCTGACTGCTTGAGCACATAGCCTAGCTCGTCGCGCCGGTTCAAGAAATTGATGGGAATCGCCACCGCCCCAGCTCGGGAAATAGCAAATTTGACAGCCAAAAATTCAGGAAAGTTGGCCATCAAAAGGCCGACATGATCTTTGGGCTTGACCCCGCTAGCCATCAGACCCGCGGCGATTTTTTCTGACCAGGCTTTCATTTCCAGATATGACCAACTCCTCTTGTCGGTGATTACGCAAGGCCTGTTTGGATACTCCTTGGCGCAACGGTCAAGTAGTTCGTGAAGCGTGGAGGGCGTCCAGTTTGGGAAGCGCTTAGCCAGCTCACCCTGGCGCTGGCTGATCGACATAGGGGTGTCATGGACGGGGGGGGTCATGGGTTGCTCCTGCGACAATAAACGTCTGAATTTTTTACATTCTATTACTCGTTGGTATTTCAGTCTACTGTTGAGATTTCATTGTTCTTGCAGGTAAGAATTCAAATTCTTTTTTAAAATTTTTAAAAAAGATGTTGACACATACTGGTCAGTATTTAACAATACCTGCAGGAAAGTATCTGGCTGAGGTGTCAATCGCTGTTGAATGCAGCGTCACCTCTGCAGAGCAAAACCGATTAGGAGTTGGGTAAATGGATATGGTGGATGCGATTGTCATTGGTGCCGGTTTTGCTGGGCTTCGTGCTTTGTACCGTTTACGTGAAATGGGCAAGCAGGTGCTTGTGCTGGAGGCGGGTGCAGGTGTGGGTGGGGTCTGGTACCACAACGGTTATCCCGGTGCGCGCTGCGATGTGGAGAGTTACGACTACTCCTATAGCTTTTCGCCCGAACTGGAGCAGGAGTGGCGCTGGACCGAGCGCTACGCGACCCAGCCAGAAATCCTTCGCTACATCAACCATGTGGCTGATCGCTTCAACCTGCGCAAGGACATCAACTTCAACACCCGCATGGCGCAAGCCAAATACGACGAGCAGGCGGCGCGCTGGATCATCACCACCGAAGATGGCCGCATCTGGTCTTCGCACTTGCTGGTGATGTGCGTAGGTCAGCTGTCCACCACCAAGGCGCCCACCTACCCGGGGCAAGACAGTTTTCGCGGAGAAATCATTCACAGCGGCGTGTGGCCCAAGCACCAGGTTGACTTTGAGGGCAAGCGTGTGGCCATCATTGGTACGGGATCTTCCGGCATGCAGATGACCCCCATCATTGCCAAAGTCGCCAAGCATCTGACCGTTTTCCAGCGAACGGCCAACTTCAGCATCCCTGCAGCCAATGCCCCGGTGTCAGAAGAAGAAGACCGTCAGGTTAAGGCTAATTACCGCGCGCGGCGGGAACAGGCCTGGAATTCGCCCACAGGGTTGGGCTTCAAGCCCAGCAAGCAGTCCGCGCTGGACGCTACGCCCGAGGAGCGTGAAAAGGTTTATGAAGCTGCCTGGAACCGTTTGGGCTATGGCTTTGCGCTGTCTTACTACGACATTCTTTTGTCCAAGCCGGCCAATGACACGGCGGCTGATTTTATTCGGAGCAAGATTGGCGCTTTGATCAACGACCCGGTGGTGCGGGACAAGCTGGTGCCCAAAGGTCACCCTTTTGCGGCCCGTCGCCCTTCGGTAGACAGCGGCTATTTCCAGGCCTTTAACCGCGACAACGTCGAGCTGGCCGATATCCGTGAATCCCCCATCGTTGAATTCACGTCTGAGGGTATTCGCACCTCGGCCAAGACGCACGCATTCGACATCATTATTTTTGCCACCGGTTTTGACGCCTTCACGGGCTCTTTGCTCAAGCCCGAGATCGTCGGTCGCAGCGGTATCACGCTGCGAGAAAAATGGGCTGCTGGGCCTGTTACCCAACTGGGTGTAGCGGTTTCAGACTTTCCAAACATGCTGATTGTGGTGGGGCCGGGTAGTCCTTCTCTCTTGAGCAACGTGATGGTGTCCACCGAAGAGCAAATTGACTGGTTAGCCGACCTGATTGGCAAAATGGACGCCAATCAGTTGGTGGAGTTTGAGGCGGAGCCCGCTGCCGAGCAGCGCTGGGTGGCGCACGTCAACGAGCGCGCCAAAGAAACCCTGTATCTGAGCGCAGACTCTTACTACAACGGCGCCGAAGTGGCGGGCAAGCCGCGGGTGTTCATGCCGTACTCAGGTGGCGTGCGTGGTTATCGCCGCATCTTGCTTCAGTGTGCGCAAGATGGCTACAGCGGATTTGCGCTGCGTGATGTACCCGCCGCCTTGGGCGGTGTGGCACAAAAACTCGAAGCGGCCAAACCATGAGGATCGACTTCAGTGGCCAAGTGGCCATTGTCACGGGCGCAGGCGGCGGCATTGGCCGTGCCGTGTCGCTGGCACTGAGCGATGTCGGGGCCAAGGTCTTGCTGGTGGACCTGGCAAGAGACAGCGGCTTGGAGACTGAGGCCCAGATACGCCAGCGCGGCGGCACGGCCCTGTTTGTGGCCGCTGACGTAAGCCAAGCCAGCGACGTTCAAAACTATGTGGCTGCCGCCAAAGACGCCTGGGGCCGTATTGATGTGTTCATGAATAACGCCGCCTGGCAGGGTGAAATTCACGCCTTGGTGGACTACCCCGTTGAGATGTTCGATAAGGTCATGGGCATCAACGTGCGAGGCGTATTTCTGGGCATGAAATACGTGTTGCCCACCATGATCGCGCAGGGCAAGGGTGCCGTGGTTAATACGGCCTCACTGGGTGCTTATGTGGGCACCCGACACATGGGAGCGTATACCGCCAGCAAACATGCGGTGCTGGGTTTGACCAAAACTGCGGCGCTTGAAGTTGCGCGTAAAGGCATCCGAGTCAACGCGGTGTGCCCGGGTCCGGTAGACACCGAGATGCTGCGTGACATAGAAGCCGCGCAGGCCCCTGGTTCTGCGCTAAGCCTGCGTCAGCAGCGCGCCGCATCTATTCCAGATGGCCGCTACGCTGAACCCGCTGAAGTGGCCAACCTGATGGTTTACCTCGCCTCAGACTATGCCAGTCACATCACCGGGCAGGGCATGCAAATCAATGGGGGCAGCCATGCGTGATGGAGCCGCTCTCATCTTCAGCACCTTTTTCGCTCATGGTGGCGAATACTCCTTGGGTTATGCTTATAAATATGAAGACCGCAACGAAACCTCGACGCAGCAGCAAACCTTCAAGCATCGCCATAACCCGGCGAGCAATGGGCAATCCAGATGCACCC
>JBIKZP010000414.1:0-3062 GCA_044354655.1 Rhodoferax sp.
GACCCCAGCGCGCATGGCCAGCGGGTTGCCGCCAAAAGTGGTGCCGTGGTTGCCGGGCTGGAAAATGTGGGCGGCCTTGGGGCCCGCCACCACCGCACCAATCGGCACGCCCGAGCCCAGGCCCTTGGCCAGCGGCATGACGTCGGGCAAGATGCCCGCCCACTGGTGGGCAAACCATTTGCCGGTGCGACCCATGCCGCATTGCACCTCGTCAATCATCAGCAGCCAGTCGCGCTCGTCGCACAGTTGGCGCACGTCCTTCAGGTAGTCCATGTGCATGGGGTTGACGCCGCCTTCGCCCTGAATGGCTTCAAAGAACACCGCCACCACGTTGGGGTTGCCGGCGGTGGCGGCTTTGAGGCTGGCGATGTCATTGACCGGCACGCGGATGAAACCCTCCACCAGCGGGCCAAAACCGGCTTGAATTTTGGGGTTGCCGGTGGCGCTCAGGGTGGCAATGGAGCGGCCATGGAAGGCTTTCTCGTAGACCACAATTTCCGGGCGATCAATGCCTTTGTCGTGACCAAACTTGCGTGCCAGCTTCAAGGCGGCTTCATTGGCCTCCAGACCGGTGGAGCAGAAAAAGACGTTGCTCAAGCCCGAGAGTTCCACCAGCTTCTTGGCCAGTACCTCCTGGTTGGGCACATGGTAATAGTTGGAGCAATGAATCAGCTTGGCCACCTGGTCTTGCAAGGCCGGCACCAGTTGCGGGTGGTTGTGGCCCAGGGTGTTGACGGCAATGCCGCCCAGCGCGTCCAGGTAAGACTTGCCGTTGACGTCCCAGATGCGGCAACCCTGGCCGTGCGACATGGCAATGGGCAAGCGGCCATAAGTGGTCATGACGTGGGGGGAGGCGGCTTCAATCAGGGGCAGGGCGGCGTTCATGGGTTCAAACTCCAGGGTTTCACAAAAAACAAAGCGGCCCAACGTAGGTTGGGCCGTTGAAGCGTGATTCTAGGCTGATCGCCAGACCATTTGATGGCCTTTGACCGTGTCAATTACTGACGATGTGGCATCACTGTGATGCGCGGGATGGGGCGCAGCCCCGTTAGGCGCAGGTTAGAATTCTTGTGCGTCGCAACATCCTGCGGCGTAAAACAGTCACTCATCTACCCGATGCCACCAATACCCGTCAAGGAAGTCATTATTTTGGGTCGTACCCAAGATGGGCGCACCTTTCGCCCGAGCGACTGGGCGGAGCGCTTGGCGGGTGTGATGAGCCAGTTTCGCCCTGGCGGTCCGCAGCCGGGAAGCCATCTGGGCTATTCGCCCTGGTGTGTGCCCACCGCGCTGGACGGTGTGAGCTGCGTGGTACTGAACCCCGACTTGCGCGACGATGAAGTCATGGCCTGGGACTTCTGCATGAACTTCGCCAAGGACAACGATTTGCAGGTCTTGTCCGCCCGGCCTGAGGCCAAAGAGCCTTAAGCAGCAGTGCGTCTTCTTTCTTTTTAGCGCCATTGGGCGAATAACCTATTCACAGAGGGTTAGAAACAAAAAAGCCGTCTTTCGACGGCTTTTCTGCTTTGCTACAGCGCACCCACTTCAAACGGCGCACTCTTACCTAGGTAGGAGTGCGTGCGATTGGCCTGAGATCAGGCGGCTTTGGCGGCCAAGGCTTTCACCTTGGTCGACAGGCGGCTCTTATCGCGAGCAGCCTTGTTTTTGTGGAAGATGCCTTTGTCAGCCACGGTGTCAACCACGGCTTGCATCTTGGCGAACAATTCGGTTGCCTTGGCTTTGTCGCCAGCAACAACCGCTTTTTCCACGTTCTTCACCGCGGTGCGGTATTTGGAACGCAGCGAAGTGTTGGCTGCATTGATTTTGACGTCCTGACGGACGCGCTTACGGCCCGACGCGAGGCGCGGGTTCTTTTTCTTGGGTTTACCAGATGCCATAGTATGTATTCCTTGTGTTCAGGGATGATGCAGCAAAGCCCGCGATTGTAGCAGGCAGCCCCCGCCTTGCTGCAACAGGTCTTGGCCCAGCATGACCAGCCGGCCATAGCACGGCTACACTGCGCGCGTGAGTCTTTTCAAATCCGCCTCCGTCGTCTCCTTATTGACCTTGCTGTCCCGCATCACCGGGCTGTTGCGGGAGCTGCTGATTGCCTCCACCTTTGGCGCCAATGCGCTGACCGACGCCTTCAACGTGGCGTTTCGTATTCCCAATTTATTCCGCCGCTTCTTTGCCGAGGGCGCCTTCAGCCAAGCCTTTGTGCCGGTGCTGGCAGCCAGCAAGGCGCAGCAGGGCGAGGCCGCCACCCAGTTGCTGATTGACCGGTCTGCCACCGTGCTGACCTGGGCCTTGCTGCTACTCAGCGTGCTGGGCGTGGCGGCCGCGCCCGCCCTGGTGTGGGTGATGGCCAGTGGTTTACAGCAATCCCCGCAGGGGTTCGAGGTTGCCTCGGTCATGACGCGCTGGATGTTTCCCTATATTGCCTTCATGTCTTTGGTGGCCTTGGCCGCCGGTGTGCTCAACACCTGGAAGCGTTTTGCCGTGCCTGCTGCCACGCCCGTGCTGTTGAACCTGTGCATGATTGGCGCGGCCTGGCTGGGCGCGCCCTGGTTCAAGACGATGGGACTGGAGCCTATTTACGCCCTGGCCGGAGGCGTGCTCGCTGGGGGCGTGTTGCAACTGGCGGTACAGATGCTGGCCTTGCGTCATCTTGGACTGATGCCGCGCATTGGTCTCGGTTTTGGGGCTTTACGCGAAGCATGGGCAGACGAGGGCACCAAAAACATCCTGCGTTTGATGGGGCCGGCCTTGTTGGGTGTGAGCGTGGCGCATATTTCCATGCTGATCAACACCCAAATTGCCTCGCACCTGACACCCGGCAGCGTGAGCTGGATCACCTATGCCGACCGCTTGATGGAGTTCCCTACCGCCATGCTGGGTGTCGCCCTGGGCGTGGTTTTGATGCCGCAACTGGCGCAGGCCCGTGCCAGTGGTCAAACAGAGCGCTACTCCGCCATGCTGGACTGGGGCTTGCGGCTGGTGGTTTTACTGGCGGTGCCGTGTGCCATGGCGCTGCTGCTGTTTGCCAAGCCACTGGTGGCGGT
>JBIKZP010000415.1:0-3051 GCA_044354655.1 Rhodoferax sp.
ATGAGGAGTTGACTATGATCGAAAACAGATTGAATCACCGGCCCAGAAAGCGGCTCGGATTCAAGACGCCCCACGAGGTGTTTCACGCCTCGTTAAACCGTGTTGCAGTTCGTCCTTGAATCCGCCAATTAATTCGCGTTAAGACCCAAGGGGCGAGTTAACCCAGGTTAACTCGCCCATTATTATTTGAAGTATCTGAATAATTAAATGAACGCAGCTACCTTGCTACCCGACGATCAAAAGCTACAAGAACTTGAAGAACAGTTCGACCCCGAGATGCGCTTTCGGCCGACGCTGCCACCTGCAACGCAAATCTTGAAGTGGTTATTGATTGCACTCTCTGGCTTTCACTACTACACCGCCGGTTTCGGACTGCTCCAAGAAATCACGCATCGCGGCGTTCACTTGGCTTTTGTGCTGGGCATGATTTTTTTAGTGTTTGCCTTCAGCGCTTCCTCGGCTGAACGAAGCGTCAAAAGCTCATTGTTAAACCCAGGTGGTGTCCCCTTGGTTGACTGGTGCTTAGCTGGCGCCTGCGCATTAAGCGTTCTCTACATCCCTTATGTCTTTGATGATCTGATGTTCCGCGTGGGCAACCCCAGCAACATGGACGTCATCATGGGCAGTATTTTGTTCATCACCTTGCTGGAGGCAACGCGTCGCTCGATGGGTTGGCCACTGCCGCTCATTGCCATTGGCTTCACAGCCTATGCGCTGCTTGGCCCGTACTTCCCCGGACTGTTAAAGCACGCAGGGGCCAACTGGTCCATGATGATTAACCATCAGTACCTCACCAGCCAAGGCATTTATGGCGTGGCCGTGGGTGTGGTGGCCACTTACGTTTTCCACTTCGTATTGTTTGGCGTGATGGCTACACGCATTGGTTTGGGGCAATTATTTTTAGACGTGGCTTCTAGCATTGCCGGTCGATATGCGGGCGGACCTGCCAAAGTCAGTGTATTTGGCTCTGCAATGTTCGGCATGTTGAGTGGCTCCTCTGTGGCTAATGCCGTCACAGTAGGTTCACTCACTATTCCTGCCATGATTCGAGTGGGCTACAAAAAACACTTTGCAGCAGCGGTTGAAGCCGCTTCCTCTACGGGCGGCCAAATCACACCGCCCGTGCTCGGAGCGGCAGCGTTCTTGATGATTGAATTCTTGAATGTGCCGTACCAAACCATCATTGCCGCTTCTGTAGTTCCTGCATTCATGCACTTCTTCGGTGTGTTCATGCAAGTGCACTTTGAAGCCAAGCGATACGGCCTGCGCGGCCTGACAGATGATGAAATGCCGCGATTGGCCGAGTCCCTCAAAATGCGATGGCCCACCCTGATTCCTTTGGGTCTGCTCATCACTATTTTGGTCTCAGGTCGCACGCCCTATTTGGCCGCTTTTGTGGGTATCAGCTCTTGCGCCATTGTGGGTATGTCCACGCGTGTGAGCGGCAATCAATTGAAAAATTGGGGGCTTCTGGCTTTACTGCATGCCATTTTGATGACCATTGCACTCTCCGATTTCGGTAACCACAACAGCACCATCAAACTGGTCCTGTTTGCTGTGGCTGTGGCATTGGGCGCTGCGGCATATATTTGGGCGGGTGTTCGCGGCCGCATTGAACCGCATGTTCTGGTTGAAGCTCTTGAAACGGGCGCTAAATATGCGTTGGCTGTGGGTGCTGCAGCAGCCACCGTGGGAATTGTCATTGGCGTGGTTACGCTGACTGGCGTGGGCTTCAAGATCAGCTACATCATCACCCAAGCCGCACAATCCATGTCTGCCGGCATGAGCGCTTGGATTCCTGCCGACTGGGCCTCCCTCAACACCCTCACCTTGTTGGCAGCCCTCATCATGACAGGTCTGGTTTGCATCTTGATGGGCTGCGGCGTGCCAACCACCGCCACCTACATCATCATGGTGACCGTGGCGGCACCTACTCTGGTGGGGCTGGGCGTCGAGCCCTTGGTGGCCCACTTCTTTGTGTTTTATTACGGCGTGTTGGCCGACATCACGCCGCCAGTTGCTTTGGCTGCCTACGCCGCTGCGGGCATGGCGGGTAGTGATCCTTTTAAAACCGGAAATACGGCCTTCCGTTTGGGCTTGGCCAAGGCCTTGGTACCGTTTGTGTTTGTGTTCTCACCCTCACTGTTGCTGGTTGCCAAGGGCTTTACTTGGGAGAGTTTCATCATCACCTTCACGGGCTGTTTGATGGGTATCACCCTCATGGCGGCAGCATTGAGTAAATTCTTCATGGTAGAAATGAAGCGCTGGGAGCAGCTTTCCTGTTTGTTTGCAGCGCTCTTGATGATTGCGCCTAGCCTAACTGCCACCCTCGTTGGTGTGGCCCTGGTCATTCCCATGCTCATTAATCAGTGGCGCCGCGCCCAGCTGGCTTAAGGATTGGGTTGTTGAAAGCTCAACGCCCTGTCAAGTGAAGCGTATCTAAGGGGTCAGTGGCATGGGTGTCCTTGCTGTCATTGCCATCTCACCCCAGCGCCAACTGCCGCGCCAACACGTTGTGCCGCTCAATCAGCGGCCCCAACGCCAGCGTGGTGAGTTGTCCTTGGCGTACGACCACACGGCCATTGACCACGGTGTAGGCGGCTTGCGGGCTGGCGCACAGCAGCAGCGCGCCTACCGGGTCATGCACGGCGCCGCCGGCAAAGGCCAGGGTGTTTAGGTCAAACAAGGCCAGGTCGGCGCACATGCCCACGGCCAGATGGCCAATGTCGTGGCGCCCTAGCACCTGTGCGCCGCCACGGGTGGCCACGCGCAGGGCGTCGCGGGCGGTCATCTCTGCTGGCCCTAGGTCGCAGCCAAAAAAAGTTTCGGTCACACCCCGTGTATTCGTGCGCGTTTCTGGCGCTTGCATGGCGCGGCCCACGCGCGCCAGCAGCATGGCCTGGCGCGCTTCGTTGACCATGTGGGCGGCGTCGTTGCTGGCGCTGCCGTCCACACCCAGGCCCACCGGTACACCGGCGTTGAGCATCTGGCGCACTGGCGCAATACCCGAGGCCAGTCGCATATTGCTGCACGGGCAATGCGCCACACCGG
>JBIKZP010000417.1:0-3045 GCA_044354655.1 Rhodoferax sp.
GCCAACGCCTTCGTGTCACGCCAGCGCGGCTACACCGCCTCCAAGTTCAGCTTCAACAGTGGCGACGGCCGCTGCGCCACCTGTGGCGGTTCGGGCTTTGAGCATGTCGAAATGCAGTTTCTGAGCGACGTCTACTTGCGCTGCCCGGACTGCGATGGCAAACGATATCGCCCCGAGATTCTGGAAATCACCATTGACCGCAAGCTCGCGCCCGGCCAGGCCAAACTGGGCCAGTCCAGCGCGGCGGGCATCGTCAGCTTGAACGTGGCCGATGTGCTGAACCTCACCGTCAGCGAAGCCACGCAACTGTTTGCCGGTGACCGCGACGTGCTGCGCGCCTTGCAACCCATCCTCGATGTGGGGCTGGACTACGTCAAGCTCGGCCAACCCGTGCCCACCCTTTCAGGCGGCGAGGCCCAGCGCCTGAAGCTGGCCGGTTTTCTGGCCGAGGCCGCCAAAAGTGCCACCCAAAGCCGCCAGCCCACCGCCAAACGCGGCGCCCTGTTCATGTTTGACGAGCCCACCACCGGCCTGCACTTTGACGACATCGCCAAACTCATGCGCGCCATGCGCAAGCTGCTTGATGCCGGGCATTCATTGATCGTGATTGAACACAACCTGGACGTGATTCGTGCCAGCGACTGGCTGATTGACCTCGGCCCCGAAGGCGGCGACGCCGGCGGCTTGGTGGTTGCCACCGGCACACCAGAAGACGTGCTTCTGCACCCCAGCTCCCACACCGGCCTGGCCCTGCGCGAGTACGCTGCCGCCATGGGTGTCGTGCATGCCGTACACGACGAAGCCTCGCCACGGCCCTCCGGCTCGCCACCACGCCCTGATTCGTCATTGCCCTCCACCCCGTCATTGCGAGGCACGAAGCAATCCATGCCCGCGCACAGCAATGACATTCAAATCATCAACGCGCGCGAGCACAACCTCAAGTCCTTGAGCGTCAACATTCCGCGTGGCAAGTTCAGCGTGGTCACAGGCGTGTCGGGCTCGGGCAAGTCCACGCTGGCGTTTGATATTTTGTTCAACGAAGGCCAGCGCCGTTACCTGGAGTCGCTCAACGCCTATGCCCGCTCCATCGTGCAGCCTGCCGGTCGGCCTGAGGTGGACGCGGTTTACGGCATTCCGCCCACGGTGGCCATTGAGCAGCGCCTGAGCCGAGGCGGGCGCAAGTCTACCGTCGGCACCACCACCGAGGTCTGGCACTTTTTGCGCCTGTTGTACGTCAAGCTCGGCACCCAGCATTGCATTCATGACGGCACCGCCGTGGCGCCGCAAACGCCCGACAGCATTGCCGCGCAGTTGCTGAAAAACTTTCGGGGCCAGCACATTGGTTTGCTCGCGCCGCTGGTGATGAACCGCAAAGGTGTCTACACCGAGCTGGCCGACTGGGCGCGCCCCCGTGGCTTCAGCCACCTGCGCGTGGACGGCAATTTTTTACCCACCACCGGGTTCCCGCGCATCGACCGTTTCAAAGAGCACACCATTGAGCTGCCGGTGTTCAGCCTGGACGTGCGCCCTGAAAACGAAACCGTGTTGCGTGAAGCCCTGGCCCAGGCGCTGATGCACGGCAAAGGCGTAGTGCATGTGCTCAGCGGGCTAGACGGCCTGCGCGAAGCCCTGTTTGACAAGCTGCCCACGCAAGACATTGGCACGCTGCAGGTGTTCTCCACCAAACGCGCCTGCCCGGTGTGCAGCACCAGCTACGCCGAGCTGGACCCGCGACTTTTCTCCTACAACAGCAAGCATGGTTGGTGCCCGGACTGCGTGGGCACCGGCGTCAAACTCACCAAGGAACAGCGCAAAGTGTTTGACGACTCGGTGCGCGACGTCGAGAACAAAGGCCGCGAGCAAACCTTTGCCGAGGCCGACGTAGAAGACCTGCAAGACGCCACCTGTCCCACCTGTCAGGGCACGCGCCTGAATGCCACCGCCCGCGCCGTGAAGTTTGGCGTGCAGCTGGCCACGGCGGCCACGCCTGGCCACGCCGCCAAGTTGGCGATTGACGCGGTCACCATCACCGACCTGGCGCGCCTGAGCGTGACCGATATTCGCCAGTGGGTGCAAACCCTGCAACTGCACGGCCGCATGAGCGCACGCGAGAGCGATATTGCGCGTGACCTGGTGCCCGAGATCAGAAGCCGCCTGGAGTTTCTGGAGCAAGTGGGGCTGGGCTACCTCACGCTGGACCGTGGCGCCCCCACGCTCAGCGGCGGCGAGGCGCAGCGCATTCGCCTGGCCGCGCAACTGGGCAGCAACCTGCAAGGCGTGTGCTACGTGTTGGACGAACCCACCATTGGCCTGCACGCGCGCGACAACCAAATCTTGCTCGGCGCTCTGCAAAGCCTGAGCGACAAAGGCAACACCTTGGTGGTGGTGGAGCACGACGAAGACACCATTCGCCATGCCGACCACATCATTGACATTGGCCCCAGCGCCGGCAAGCGCGGTGGCCGTCTGGTGGCGCAGGGTTCGGTGGCCGATATTCAACAGGCGGCTGATTCGCAGACCGGGCGCTATTTGTTGCACGCCATGAAGCATCCGCTCATGACGCGCCGCCCAGTTGCTGCCGCTGAACCAGCGCCAGCCTGGCTGACGGTGCAGGGCGCGTCCTTGCACAACTTGCAAAACGTCCATGCGCAAGTGCCCTTGGCGCGGCTGGTGGCCATCACGGGTGTATCCGGCTCGGGCAAGTCCACCCTGGCGCGCGACGTGTTGCTGGCCAACGTACAAACCGCCGTGCAAAAGCGCAGCACCAAGGCCGGGCGCGATGCGCTGGCGGCGGGTGAAAAAATTCAATGGGTGGGTTGTGAATCGGTCAGCGGCTTTGAGACCGTCGACCGCGTGCTGGAAGTGGACCAAACCCCCATCGGCAAAACCCCGCGCTCCTGCCCCGCCACCTACATTGGCTTTTGGGATGTGATTCGCAAACTGTTTGCCGACACGCTGGAGGCCAAGGCCCGAGGCTACGCCGCCAACCGTTTCAGCTTCAACACCGGCGAGGGGCGCTGCCCCGGCTGCGAAGGGCAGGGCATA
>JBIKZP010000416.1:0-3045 GCA_044354655.1 Rhodoferax sp.
TTATCCCTTTGATCAAACCGGTCTCGCAAAGTCTGTGGCGCACCAGCGAATTGCCCGACGACGCGCCTTGGACGCAAGGGCCGCAAGCCACGCCGCAGGAGGTTGCCGCGCATCTGCAGGCCTCCGATGCCCTGCGCCAGCAGCTGGGCCATTATTTGGGCGCCACGCTGTTTTATGCCGGCGAGTGGTACTGGGGCCTGGACCGCCTCTACCACCTGGAGCGGCGCCTGCAAGACCTGGGCGCGGCGCGTCCGGGGGTGCAAGGCGAGCTGTTTTCCCCCAGCCAGGACCTGCACCAAGCCCTGGCCTTGCCGTCGCTGGTGTCACCGCCCTCACCGCCACCTCCCATCGAATTTTTCTTCTCCTTGCGCAGCCCGTACTCGGCCATTGTGGCCAAGCGGGTGTTTGAGCTGGGGCGCCTGACCGGTGCCGCCGTGCATTTACGCTACGTGCTGCCCATGGTGATGCGCGGCTTGCCGGTGCCCCGCAGCAAACGCCGCTACATCAGCGAGGACACCGCGCGCGAGGCCTTTGTGCGCGGCATTCCCTTTGGCCGCTTGAACGACCCGGTGGGACGCCCAACCGAACGCGGCCTGGCCCTGGTTGATTTTGCGCAGCAGCAGGGCAAGGGACAAGCCTATGTGCTGTCCTTCCTGCACGGCGTCTGGGCCGAAGGCATCAACGCCGGCAGCTCGCGTGGCTTGCGCACCATCGTCGAGCGTGCCGGCCTGTCCTGGGCTGACGCACGCCTGGCCCTGAAAGACGAGGCTTGGCGCGACGTCGCTGAGCGCAACCGTGAAGCGCTGTTGGCGCTGGGCCTGTGGGGCGTGCCCTCGCTGCAGGTACAAGACGTGGCCGTGTGGGGCCAGGACCGCCTGTGGGCGATTGAAGACAAGCTGCGCGCCGGTCACCCGGGCCACCAGGAGAAAACACCATGAAGACGTTAATGACCATGATGACCTTGATGACGAAGCGCACCGGCCTGGCCGGCGCAGTGCTGGTGCTGGGCCTGGCCGCGCCGGTGCTGGCGGCCGCGCCCACACCAAACACACCCAACACACCCAACGCATCAAAGGCGCCGAAGGCAGCGCCCACAGCGCCTACAACGCCCCCATCGGGCAAGCGGCCGAACATTGTGGTGTTGCTGGCCGACGACTGGGGCTTTAGCGATGTGGGCGCTTTTGGCGGCGAGATTGCCACCCCGCACCTGGACGCCCTGGCCCAGCGCGGTATGCGCTTCAGTAACTTTCATGTGGCCGCTTCGTGCTCGCCCACGCGCTCCATGTTGCTCACCGGGGTGGACAACCACAAAAACGGCGTGGGCAACCTGCGCGAATCCATGCCGCGCGAGCACCTGGGCCAACCCGGCTACCAGGGCTCGCTCACCCACAACGTGGTGACCCTGGCCAGCCTGTTGCAAAACGGCGGCTACCGCACCTACATCGCCGGCAAATGGAACGTGGGCAACGAGCCCCACAACCTGCCCAACCAGCGCGGCTTTGACCGCTCCATCGTGCAAGGCGACACCGGCTCGGACAACTGGCAACCCAACAAGCGCTACCTACCGCACGGCCCCACCGTGAACTGGTTTGAAGACGGCAAACCCCCGGTGATGCCGGCCGAGTTTTACTCCTCCGAATACTTTGTAGACAAAACCATTGCGTACATCAACTCGGGCGCCGCCAGTGGCAAGCCGTTTTTTGCCTACGTCGGCTTTCAGGCCAACCATGTGCCGGTACAAGCGCCACAAGCCTTCATTGACAAGTACAAAGGCCGCTACGACGCCGGCTGGACCGCCCTGCGCCAGGCGCGCCGCGACAAGGCCGCCGCGCTGGGACTGGTGCCCAAGAACACACCGCTGGCGACCATGAACAGCACCGAGAACTGGGACGCCCTGAGCGCCCAAGACAAGCAGTACCAAGCGCGCCTGATGGAGGTCTACGCCGCCATGGCGGAGGCGATGGACCACCACGTCGGCCGCCTGGTGGCCCACCTGAAAAAAACCGGCGAGTATGACAACACGGTGTTCCTGTTCATGTCGGACAACGGCCCCGAGGGCTCGGACTACGCCCAGGCGCGGCTCTGGCTGATGGCCCACTACTCGCGCGACCTGGACCGCCTGGGCGGCAAGGGCGCCACGGTGGTGCCAGGACCGAGCTGGGCCAGCGCCAGCGCCTCACCACTGGCGACCTACAAGTTCTACGCCGGTGAAGGTGGCATACGCTCACCACTGATCATCTCGGGCGTGGCCGGCATGGCGCCCAACCAAATCAGCAACAGCCTGACCCACGTCACCGACATCGCCCCCACGGTACTGGACCTGGCCCAAATAGCGCACCCCGGCAGCACCTACAAGGGCCAAACCATTGAGCCCCTGAGCGGGCGCAGCCTGCTGCCGGTGTTGACCGGCGCCGCCACCCGCGCCCGTGGCCCCGATGAGGCATTAGGCTATGAGTTGTCAGGCAACCAGGCGCTTTTTAAAGGTGATTTCAAACTGGTGAAGAACATTCCCCCGGTGGGCGACGGCGCCTGGCACTTGTATGACCTGAGCCAGGACCCCGGCGAAACCCGCGACCTGCAGGCGCAACTGCCCGAGGTCTTCAAAGCCCTGCAAGCCGAGTACGCCGCCTGGGCCAAAGCCCATGGCGTGCTGCCCATGCCCGCGGGTTACCAGCCGCAAACGCAGGTCATGATCAACTCCTTCTACAACTACTGGCTGCCGGCCTACCAGAACACCGCTTTGGCGGTGCTGGCCGTGCTGCTGGGGCTGTCAGGCCTGTGGTGGTGGCGCCGGCGCAACCGGCAGCCTTAAGCGCTTAAGCGCCAAAGCGCCCTGGCCCCATGAGCACCTCCGGATATTTCACCAGCCCCTGGCCCGCAGAAGACGGCGGACCGGCGCGCCTGCAAGTGCCGCGCAGCGGTGCCGGCCTGGGCCTGCAGGCGGGCGAGACGCTGCAGTGCGTCACGCGCAACACGGTGCTGTCCACCATGACCGTGCTGGGTTCGCCTGGCGAGGTGTATTTGCTGACGCACTCGGCACTGCGC